>CAXGOD010000464.1:0-2484 GCA_964011245.1 uncultured Bacteriovoracaceae bacterium
TTACTATGAATGTAGCGAAAGCTGTTGGAGATCTTAAGGCCGGGCAAGTTGAGCTTCGTGTAGAAAGCAATGGGATTATTCATGTTAGTTGTGGAAAGTTGTCTTTTTCCTCTGAGAAAATAATTGAAAATGTTAAAAAAATATATGATACAGTTGTTAAGTCTAGGCCATCTTCTGTAAAGGGTTCTTATTTTAAAAAAATGTCAATTTCATCCACCTTGGGCCCAGGGGTTGTTTTAGATCATAATTCTATAGGTTAATTTTATGCCAAGCAAAAAAAATATAGAGCAGTATGAAAATTTGTCTGATAAGTTTTCTAGAGCGAAAGCTGTGTATTTCACAGAATATCATGGTTTGAAAGTTAGTGAGATAACGAGATTGAGAAATATGTTTTTCAAATCTGACGTAGAGTATCTTGTGGCAAAGAACACGCTTTTGCGTAAAGTTGCAGAAGAGAGAAAGATTGAAGGTCTAGGTGATGTTTTGAAGGGCTCAACTGCAATTGCAATTTCGTATAATGAGCCAGTCTCGCCAGCTAGAGTCATTAAGGATTTTATAAAAGAAAATGATTTACCTAATGTAAAAGGGATATTATTTGATGGTGCAATATTACCTGGTGAAGATTTCAAGAGGCTTGCGGATATGCCAAGTAAGAACGAAATGCTAGCTCAGTTGGCCTTAATGCTTAAAAGTCCAGTGCAAAAGTTTGTTTCAACAATAAGTTCGCCTATGCAGAAGGCATTGGGTGTCCTAAATAATCTAAAAGAAAAAAAATCTTAATTAATTAAGTAAGGAGTAGTAGAAATGGCAGTTTCAAGAAAAGATGTGTTATCGTACTTAGAAGAGTCAAATATGATTGAAATATCGGAGTTAATAAGTGAAATTGAAGAGAAGTTTGGCGTTACCGCAGCCGTACCCGTAGCAGCCGCAGCCGCGTCAGGATCTGGTGAGGCAGCAGCGGAAGTAAAGACTGAGTTTGATGTTGTGTTAAAATCAGCGGGTCAAGCGAAGATCAATGTGATCAAAGCTGTTCGTGGTATAACTGACCTTGGCTTAAAAGAGGCGAAGGCTCTGGTGGATGCTGCTCCTAAAACTTTAAAAGAAGCTGTCTCAGAATCTGAGGCCAATGAAATTAAAGCTACGCTCGAAGAAGCTGGTGCAGAAGTTGAATTAGCTTAGTATTTAATTGTTTTATAATACTTATTATCTTTTTAATTAAAATTCAGGAGTCTTAATTGGGCGCCATTGTAAACAAAAATGTTGAGAGGGTTTCATTCTCAAAAATATCAACTTTCGTTGATATACCGGACTTATTATCAATTCAAACTAAGGCCTATCAGAAGTTTTTACAAGAATGGGTGCCTTATGAAGCGAGGAAGGATATAGGACTAGAGGGCGTTTTCCAAAATGTTTTTCCAATTGAAGATTCTCATAGAAATTATATTTTAGAGTACAAGAACTATTATTTGGGGCAGCCTAAGTATAATGGTGATGAGTGTATGGATAGAGGTGTTACCTATTCAGCTCCTCTGCGTGTTAGGTTGGCTCTTCATATAACTGATGAAAATAATAAAAATGAATATGCACAAAGTATTGAGCAGGATGTTTATTTTGGGAATATTCCGTACATGACTGACAAGGGTACATTTATAATAAATGGTGCTGAAAGAGTTATCGTTTCTCAGTTACAGCGTTCTCCTGGTGTCTTTTTTGATGAGTCAATTCATCCAAACGGAACAAAGTTGTTTCAAGCTAGGATTATCCCGGCTAGAGGTTCTTGGGTTGATTTTACAACGGACATTAATGATTGTTTATTCGTAATAATAGATCGGCGAAGGAAGTTTCCAGTGACTATGTTATTGAGAGCTTTAGGCTACTCTACCAACACAGATTTATTCGATGCTTTTGGCGTGACAAAGTTGTTATCCGTAAAAAAAGATAAGTTGGATTTATTTGTTGGTGCTACGTTAACTGAAGATGTGGTCAATACTAAGACTGGTGAAATCTTTTTTGAAAGTGGCGTTGAGCTTTCATCAGAAGATCTAGAGGCTCTAAAAGAAGCTGGGGTCAAGCAGGTCAAGGTTGTTGATGGAAATAAGGATTTCCATTCTATGTTGCTTTTGAATACTATAGAAAAAGATCCTACTAGGAGCACTGAAGAAGCTCTTGCTGTTGTGTATCAGCTGATAAGGTCTAGTGAGCCACCAAATTTAGAGACTGCCCAGAAATTTATAGAAAGAATATTTTTCAGTCCTAAAAAATACGATTTAGGTCAAGTTGGTCGGTATCGATTGAATCAACAGTTTGATTTGAAGGTTCCTGTTGAAGAAACTGTTTTGACTATGGATGATATAATTCAGGTGATTCACTTTCTTATTGATATGCGTAAAGGTGAAAGAGGCGTTGATGATATAGATCATCTTGGAAATCGACGGGTTAAAACCATTGGAGAGCAGCTAACTAATCAGTTTAGTGTTGCGCTTA
>CAXGOD010000465.1:0-2480 GCA_964011245.1 uncultured Bacteriovoracaceae bacterium
GGTCGCTTCAAATGTATGGTTTTTTTCCAGCTAAATGCTCAACAGCCAAAAATTGTTATCAGCGAAGAAATTTATAAAAGATATTCTATGCTTGATGAAGGCTCACTTTCTAAGCTTAGATCAGCCATTGTTAATGAAAATACGTTAGCGGAAATAGGAAGCTTCTACCAAATCAAGAATTTCTTACTTGTCGGTAAGGGAGAGCTTAAGAATAAAGGTTATGAGAGACCGTCACTTATTTCAGATGCATTTGAGGCTTTGATTGGTGCGATACATCTAGACTCAAACTTTGAGACGGCAAAATCAGTTTTATTAAACCTTATCGAAAAATTTGAAAAAACAAATAAGAAGATAATTGATCAGTCTATTATTTTAAACTTCGATGCTAAGTCTCGTTTACAAGAAGTTGTTATGGCCAAGTTCAAAACAACACCAAAGTATGTAAGTGAAGCTGTAGAAAATGATCAATTTAATATCACTCTTATGGTGAATGACCATAATCTTGGATCAATTACGCATCAGTCTAAGAAAAAGGCGATGCAATTACTAGCAAAACAAATTTTAGAAAATAATGAGATAGCGAAGCTATAAAGGGGAACACATGTTATTAACTGATCAACATCCGCATAATAAATCAATTATGGTTGCTGCTCTTGGGAAACCAAATGCAGGTAAATCAACTCTAATTAATTACTTATTAGGTTTTGACCTTGCGATTGTAAGTAGCAAACCACAAACAACAAGAAATCACTTCCACTGTGCTCTTACTGTTGATCATACTGAGATTGTTCTTGTAGACACTCCGGGTGTTCACTCTTCTAGTCAAGAACTTAATATTAGAATGAATGGTCAAGCTCAGTTTGGAGCAGAAGGCGTTGATCTTAATCTTCTTTTGATTGATCTTAATAAAGATGTAAAAGAGGAAGCAGAATCATTTATGAAAGAGTTTGAGCATAACTTAAGTAAAACTTGGGTTGTTTTCACTAAAATCGATAGAGTGGATATGAAGAATACTGACCTTGATGCAAAGTTTGAAGAAGTTAAAGCAATCATTCCTTCTGTAGAAAGATACTTTGCAATTTCATCTAAGGTTGGAACAGATGTACATCTTTTAACAGGTGCACTATGTGATATCGCTCAACCAGGACCACACCTTTATTACAATGGTGCAGTTTCAAATAAAAACGAAAGATTTTTTGCAACAGAATATATTAGAGAACAAGCTTTTAAAATCCTAAAAGATGAACTTCCATATGAGCTTGCTGTAGTTATAGATGATTATCAAGACGCAACAGAAATTGATGGTCAAAAATTTGATACAAAAATTTCAGCATCTATTCTTGTTAATAGACCAAGTCAGCGAGCAATCGTTGTTGGGTCTAAAGGTAGTGTTATTAAAAAGATTGGTACCAATGCAAGAAAGAAAATTGAAGCAATGGTAGATGCTAGAGTTCATTTAAATCTTCACGTAAAAGTAAGCCCTAAGTGGTTTAAAAACAATTTTGTACTAGATGAAATTGGATTACCAAGAACTCACAAATCAAACAGAGTTTGGAGAAAGAAGTAATGGAAAAACAAAGATCCTGTGTTGTCTCTGTTATAGGAAGACCAAATGTCGGGAAAAGTAGTATTTATAATCGTTTAATGCGCAAGGCATTTAAGACGATGACTTTTGACCAACCTGGTGTAACTCGTGACCGTCATTATGGTATAGCCACCATGTTTGATGAAAGAGAAGAAAACCCTGAAGATATCATTCTTGTTGATACTGGTGGATTCTATCCTGAAAAGATAGAAGAGCCAAAACAACTTGGTAAAAGAAAAACTGTTGAACCCTTTTTTAATATCATGGCCGAACATGCAAAAATGGCAATCGAAGAATCTGATTTAATTCTTTTTGTGGTGGATGTTCGAGAGGGACTTCTACCTTTTGATAAAACTATAGCTGATTATATAAGAACAACTAAAAAACCAATGTGGCTTTTAGTTAATAAGTTTGATTCTGATGCTCAATGGGGTAATGAAGCAGATTTTTATGAACTAGGTCTAGCTGAAGATCAATTTTTAATTGTTTCAGCTGAACATGGTAGAGGATTAAATGTTCTTCGTGAAAAAATACATGCTTTTTCAACAGATTTTAAAAAGAGTGTAAAAGAAGAGCATGAAATTCAAAAAGGTGTAAAACCAAATCATGATGTTGTCTCTAATATCGCATTGATTGGAGCACCTAATGCGGGTAAATCTACTTTACTTAATCAACTAGTTGGTTCAAAACGTGCATTAGTCTCAGATATAGCTGGAACGACTGTTGATCCAATAGAAGGGTACTTTGATCTTTTCTTTGGAGAGGATGCAAAGGTACTTACTGCATATGCAAATGAATTTAGAAAAACAAACTCAGATTTATTTGAAGAAATAACAGAGTATGAAGAAGAAGAATATGGTAAAGAAGAACTTTTGGCCTATGATGAAATGCCACC
>CAXGOD010000466.1:0-2448 GCA_964011245.1 uncultured Bacteriovoracaceae bacterium
GACTACTGTCGCTGGCTCTTGGATCGGTGGTGGTGCCAATCAAGCGGCCATGAAAGAGGTCTTTGAGGTTCCAAATAAAGCATTTTCAGTTATGGTTGTTGTAGACGTTTTAGTAGCTAGTGTTTGGATGGCGATTCTTTTATTCTTAGCACCTAGGGCCCATAAAATTGATGCAAAAACTGGTGCAGATACAAGTGCTATTGAACGATTACAAAAGAAAATGGAAGCGTTTCAAAAGTCAGTAGAGAAGATTCCAAGTGGTCATGATTTTATGATTATAATGGCAGTCTGTTTTACAATTACAGGTGTATCCCATGCTCTTAGTGATGTGATTGCACCAATGATCCAAATGCATGCACCTTACCTTTCTAAGTTTAGTCTAACTAGTAAATTCTTCTGGCTGATTATTTTTGCTACGACTTTTGGGGTAGGTCTTTCTTTTACAAAGGTGAAAAATCTTGAAGGTAAGGGAGCTAGTAAAATTGGAAATGTTTTCCTTTATATTTTAGTTGCTACAATCGGTATGCATATGGATATTCTTGAGATTTTTAAAAATCCAGGTCTTTTTGTTATTGGGTTTATCTGGATGTCATTTCATGGGTTATTATTACTTATTGTAGGAAAATTAATCAAAGCACCATTTTTCTTTATAGCAGTTGGAAGTCAGGCTAATGTTGGGGGAGCTGCTAGTGCCCCTGTAGTTGCCAGTGTATTTCATCCCTCACTTGCTCCAGTAGGAGTTTTGTTAGCAGTTGTTGGGTATGTTCTAGGAACGTATGGAGCGTGGGTGTGTGGTCAATTTATGATGTGGGCAGCGACTTAAGCTTTATGCGTGAGATACTTGCTCATTGCTTGAAGCAATAGTGTTTTCATCATTACCAGTAAACCTGAAAAGACCATTACCAATTGCTTTAATTCCATAACCAAAAGTTTTAAGTTTCTTACGTAGGTTATAGATATGAACATCTAAAGTATTTGGATGAATAGCAATGTTTTTCCAAATGATCTTAACAATTTCATTTCTATGTAATGTTTTATCTTCTTTAATATTAAAGCTTTCAATGATTTTAATTTCTTTGTTTGTAAATACTGAAAGATCCAGGTTAAGAGCCTCTAAAGACTTTGTTGTTTCGTAGTTTCTTTCTTCGATTTTCTTTAAGTGCTTTTCAACTTTAGCGTAAATTTCGTTATAGTTAAATGGTTTAAGGATATAGTCAATTGCACCTGCTTCAAAAGCAACTCTCATACCTTCAAGGTCATCTGAAGAGGAGATAACTAGGTAAGGTGTATTAAGTGTAATGTCTGAATCGTTTAATAGTTTAAAAAAATGACCATCATCTAGTATAATATCAGCAATAATTAAGTCAGCATTCGCTTTATCCTGATAGGCTTTTGAGAATTCATCAAATGTAGTAAAGTAGCGAAGTGTGTAGTTTTCGTTTTCGAAAATATTTTTGTAAACAAGCTGAAGATCTTTCATATCTTCAATAATCCACAGTACTTTTGATCGTAACATTATACTTTCCTTTAATTATGACTTTGGCGGAATAATAAGACCAAACTTTTCAAGGTCAAGGCCTAATTCAATCAAAGGTAGTCCTACGATTGCTGTATGATCCAAGGTGTCAATTTTTTCAAATAAACTAATACCTTTTAGTTCTAGTTTATATGATCCCGCACAGTCAAATGGATTATCTTCGCTTAAGTAATTCTTAATCTGTAAGTCACTAAGATTTTTCATTTTTAATGTTGTTTTGTTAAGTTTTAATAAGTTCTTTTCACTGTCCATAACGCAGTATGCCGTCAATAATTGATGGGATTTTCCACTTAATAGCTTTAATTGCTCAATGGATCCCTCAATACTACCAGTTTTTCCTAGAATTTGATTATCAATATAACCCAATTGATCACTACCAATAACAATAGCATCTGGGTTTTGTTCGTAAACAATTTTTGCTTTCTCATAGGCCAAAGTTTTCGCAAGCTCTTCAGGGTCTTTAATTTTATCTTTATATGCATCTTCATCTATATCTGCAGGAATGCATTTAAATTCAATTCCAAGTCTTTGTAGGAGTTCTTTTCTGTATTTTGAGGCACTGGCCAGTATTATCTTTTTCATAGATCTTGAATTATCATATTATATACATTTAACAAATATCTTTGGAGAAAGAATGTCACTTTTTAGTTTTAAAGAATTTATTCCCAAATTTGATGATACCGTTTATTTTGCACCGGGTTCACAGATAATAGGCAATGTAGAATTAGGAAAACAAAGTAGTGTTTGGCATAATTGTGTTTTACGTGGAGATGTAAATACTATTTCAATTGGAACTAATTCTAATATCCAAGACCTTTCAATGTTACATGTGACAGAAGAGAATCCACTTATCATTGGTAACAATGTTACAGTCGGGCATTCAGTTACTTTGCACGGTTGTACTGTTAAAG
>CAXGOD010000467.1:0-2443 GCA_964011245.1 uncultured Bacteriovoracaceae bacterium
TATGCTGCAGTTCGTATTTAGTATTGGAGCTCACCCTGCCCATGTATACTAAACTTTTTTTAATATTTACTCTTATTATTATGGCAAATGCCCATGCCAAAAAGGTAGTGACGACACTTCCTGAATTTGCATGGGTAGTGAGTCATCTTTCTCCAGAAGCAGAAGTCAAGTCTTTGCTAGAAGGAACAGAAGATCCACATTTTGTGGATGCAACTCCAAGTTTTATCTTTAAAGCCGCGACTGCAGATTTAGTCATTTTAAATGGCATGGAGCTAGAAGTTGGTTGGCTCCCAAGAGTCATTGAGATGTCTGGAAACAGTAAAGTTCAAATAGGAAGTAAGGGCTACTGTGATGCCAGTTCAGAAGTTAAAAAGATTGAAGTCTTAAAAAACTTTGATCGCTCAATGGGGGATGTGCATCCTCAAGGAAATCCCCATTATACAATTTCTATTAAAAGGATGAAGGAAGTTGCACAAGGAATAGCTAAGTGTTTGGTTGATATAGGATTAGATAATAAAATTATAAATAAGAACTTAGAAAAGTTACAAGGTCGTTTAGACAAAAAATACACTGAATTAAAAAAGAAAATTAAAGTTAAGTCTTTTTATGTTTATCATAGAGAGTTTAATTACCTAGGTAAGGACTTTGGGTTTATTTTTAAACAATCCTTAGAAAAAGTTCCCGGAGTCCTTCCCTCGGCTAATTTTTTAGTTAAAATGGCAAAGAATGCGAAGAAGGATAAGCCTGTAAGGGTTCTTGCTGCTAGCACGGCACCAAAGCGTATTTTAACGAAATATCAAGAATTAAGTGGTATAACTTATCAAATGCTTAATCTTCATCCCAAAAGGGGAGAGGATTATATTAAATTTATAGAATCATTAACTTTAAAAATTGGTAAGTAATGCTGGAGTTAAACTCAGTAAGCGTTTTCGTTGAAGGAAGACCTTTATTAAAAAATATTCAGTTCAAAGTTAAGTCAGGTCAAATTATTAGACTTGTTGCCCCTAATGGTGGTGGAAAAACGACTTTAATCGAATCTATCTTAAACTTAAGATCAAACTTTAGAGGAACGATTAGAAAGGAGTTCTCTGAAGATGATTACGGTTATCTTCCTCAAGTTTCACACCAATTTCCAAAAATCTACTTACAGCTTCAGGATATTTGTAACCAGGAATACTCTTTCTATCCAAAAGATTTATTTTTTAAAAACTGGCATACTTCAAGTGGTGGAGAAAGAAAAAAGGCTCTCATAGCTAAGGCCCTTTCAGAGGGAAGTAAACTAATCATTTTAGATGAGCCCTTTAATCATCTTGATCCAGTAAGTAGTAAACAAGTAGAAGAGAAACTTCTTGAGCTTGCTAAAAGCGGTTGTTGTATCATTTACACAGGTCATGAGTACACAATAGCTGAAAGTATCGATATTGAGGTAAATCAATGGAAGTCTTAGCATTTTATTGGCCTAACTTAATTGCCGGTGTCGTTTTAGTTTTTGTATTAGGAGTCGTAGGCCAGCATTTAGTTGCTAGAAACCAGTCAATGGAAGTGATGCTCTTAGGACAAGAATTTCAAACAAGTATTCTCATGTCAGCACTAGTTATGTCACTGTTTGAAAGTGGTAAACATAGTGATCATGGACTACACCTAGAGATGTTTATTTCTCTTTTGTTTGTTCTTATTTATCATTTTACTTATCAGCTTATTTTAAAGAGATTCCGCAACTTTAGGATTGAAGGAGCGATTGCTTTGATACTCATTTTAACTGGCTTTAGTCATTTGATAGTCCTTCTAAGCCCTCTTGTTGAGATGCATATGGTGAAAAGCTATCTTGGAGATATTGTAACAGTATCTAAAATAGAATCACTGGCAGTATCGGTTGTCGTTATTATCTCTTATTTTCTTCTTCGAAAAATTGAAAAAGAAACTTTTTTAGATACCCTCGAGATGTCACTTTTTAATAAAACAACGAAAAAAAGAAAATCTTCCGTATTATTCTCAGCAGTAGTCTTAATATTGATGTTGCTTAGTATTCACTTATTTGGAAGTCTATTTACAGTTGGAGCTATTATTATTCCAGCCTTTCTTTCTGGGGTTTTGAATGTAGATAAAAAACATTTTATGACTATGACTATATTGAATTCTCTTTCTGTCGTAGGGGCTTTTATGTTTTTAACAATCTTTGATCGATTACCGACGACAGTTTTTATTCTCTTCTTTATTCTAATCGTGTCATTAGTATATTCCTTAGCTTTTAAACGATTCTCTAATTAACTGATCTATATTCTCTTCAACCTTTTGAATGTCACAATCCTTTAAGTTGATCTTAATCCAATCTTTAAAATCATTTGGTATCGGAGCTCGATAAAGGGACTCTTCTCCTTTTGGATAAGGAAGATGGAATATCACTTGAAGATATGATTATCTATAATCCTAATCTTCAACATGG
>CAXGOD010000468.1:0-2420 GCA_964011245.1 uncultured Bacteriovoracaceae bacterium
CCTCTGCAAATACTAAACTCCGTTCTAATAGATAACAAAAGAACAGGAGAAAAGAGAATGCAAACTAAAACAAACGAACTATTAACAATCATTGAATTAACTTCACTATTAAGTATCAAAGAATCGCATTTACGATCGCTTATTTTTAGACAGGAAATCCCATTTATTAAGGTTGGACGGCTTATAAGGTTTGATCAATCACAAATAAAAAAATGGCTTGAAGAAAAGCTTTCTGAGTAATTTGTAATGAAACAGACGCGTGCTTCTATATTAAGTTGTAAACTTACGTCAAACACTCCTCATGGTATTAACTATGGGGGGTTTATTGATAAAATCGAGCTAGATACGAAAGAAGTTAATATTTATGTTTCCGATATCAAAGAACTTAATCTTTTTGATATCATTGAAAAAAGAGAAGGAAGATATTATACAATATCGTTCTTTAAAAACTTAGATATTAGTGCTTTTTACTATAGAAATGGCTTAATCTATAAATTAAAGATAAATCCTTCCGCACACTCTAATTGGATTAGTTTTTATAATAGTAGTCAATTACTATGGAATATATTTAATATTTACAGCCTAAAAGTGTTGAGACTAGACCTTACAATTGATATTCGGGAAGATTTTGAAATAATAAATAAAGGTCTTCTAGTTAAGCACAAACAGTCAGTTTCAGAGTATAGTTCCAAAGGACAGACTGGTACAAGTTTTGGAAAAGGAAATGAAATATTTAAGATTTATAACAGAAAGATTAAAAATAAATTACCTTATGGATGTACACGTCTTGAAATTGCACTTAAAGGAAAGAAACTGCCTTCAAAGTACTTTCTTGAAATAATAAAAACACTGGCAATTGATCGTCAATTAAAAAAATTTAATCCGTTTAAAAAAATCACAACCAATAAAGTCGATCTCATAAAAACCTCAAATAATGAGCGTTTCTTAACTGCTAAATACCAACTTAAAGTTATAACTCTTTTACGATTTAAAAGACACCACGATAAAGACCGAAATTATCATCGTAACTTTAAGAGCATAATAAAAGTTGAACCTTACTTAATTCAACCATCCGATATCATTGAGTCAGGATTGAGCAAGTTTTTCACAAACACTTTGAATGAAGTTAAAAATGAGCTAATACAAGATAGCTCTTTGACAATTAAATATAATAAACAACAAAAGAACATAGGACTTCTTAACAAAGGAAGTTTTTATGGAAACTAGAAAATTAAAAAGTGGTAAACTAAGATTTAGAGAGAAGGTGTATATAGATAATAAGCCTATCACTAGTACTTGGTTTACCAGAAAATCCGATGCCACTCAATGGAAACAAAGAGAGGCTTCTAAACGTGATCAAAATATCGCTCTTGGAGTTCCACATACGCAACAAATAAGCTTTAAGGAACTATCACAAAAACTTTTAAGGTCGAAGTCACACTTAGCACCAAACACTGTTAAATCTTACACTGGAATATTTAAAAATTACTTAATTCCAAGGTTTGACTCATATAAACTAAAAGATATTCGCTTAGCTGATATTGAAGAGCTTAAATACTTTTTAAGAGATGAAGAAGGCCTTAGTAAAAATAGAGTTAATACCATCATGAAAATTTTAAAGATGACTTTTAACTATGCAGTAGAACTTGATTACCTTTATCAGAACCCTGCATTAAAACTAAAGCTTCTCAAGACTGAGCTTAAAGATATTAACTACTGGTCAATGCCAGAATGTTCTATTTTTTTAAAGCAACTCCAAAATGATGATAATTATGATTTCTATCTCGTTGCCTTAAACACTGGTATGCGACTAGGTGAGCTTATTGGCCTTACATGGGATTCTGTTGATTTTAATAAGTCACAGATTAAAGTTCAAAGAACAATGACCAGAGAGGGCCTTCAAGAGACTACTAAGAGTAAACGTGAAAGATCAGTACCAATGAATCGAGCTGTAAAGGAGTCTTTACTTAAACTTTATTCTAACAAAAAGTGTTTGAAGTTTGTTTTTACAACACCAAATAATAAACCTTTAAGTTATGAACATTTCACTTATAGAGTTTTCAACAAGACTGTTAAAAAAATCAATATGAGAAAGATTCGTTTTCACGATTTAAGAACAACATTTGCGAGTAACTTCTGTATGCAGGGTGGTAATGTTTTTACATTAAGTAAAATTTTAGGCCACAGCTCTGTTGAGATAACTCAAAAAAGATATGCGTTCTTAAATGATCAATTCTTAAAAGAAGAAATGAGTAAATTTGAAATAACAGCTAACTTTAGCACCGTTTCAGCACCTCAAAATATTGAGGTCTTAAAAATTAGAGAAAAAACAGTATGTTAAATAAGAAAAGAAAAAATGGCGGAGAACAAGGGATTCGAACCCTCGAAGGAGTTGCCCCCTTACACGCTTTCCAAGCGTG
>CAXGOD010000469.1:0-2413 GCA_964011245.1 uncultured Bacteriovoracaceae bacterium
AAAATCCCTCGAAGGAAACTTCGTGCCGGTTCGAGTCCGGCCCCGGGCACCACTTAAAAAATATCTATGTCATTGGGAGTGTTAGCTAAAAATAATTATTTTTATAACTGCCTAAATTTCCATTAAATTACATGAAATCTACTTCAAACATAGCAATAGACACAACTGAAAAAAGATATGAAACAAAGTTCAATGTTACAGAATTAAATTATGAAGAAATTAAGCATGTTGTAATGACTCACCCTGCTTTATTTCAAGAAATTTACAAGAAACGAAATGTAAATAATATTTATTTTGATACTTTGGACCTAGATAGTCATGTCGATAATGTAGAAGGGGAAAGAGATAGAAAAAAAGTTAGGATTAGATGGTACGGTGACTTATTTGGAGTGTGCAGGTATCCACGACTTGAATTAAAAAATAAACAGGGCCTTTTAGGCTGGAAAGTGCGTTATGACTTAGATGATTTCAGTCTAAATAAAGAAACTTTTTTTGATTATAAAAAAATATTATGCTGCTTCTCTCCAAATGATGAATTCTATTTCTTGAGTAGCTCTTTAAGACCAACTCTTCTAAACAGATATGAAAGGGAATATTTTTTGTCAAAAGATGGTAGATATAGGATTACATTAGATAGAAAGATGGAGTTTTACTCCATAAATCCTATAGTAGAGCACTTTAAATCTTATGCTGATGAACAGAAGACAATTGTTGAATTAAAATATAATCAAGAAGATATAGATAAAGTTGATGAAATAACGCAATTTTTTCCATTTCGCCTAACAAAACACTCTAAGTATGTTGTTGGTATCGATAGATTGAGAAATTGGTAATGATTTATAAGAATTTAGCGCTGTTTATGTGTATTATATTTCTTTCATTGATTGCATCAATTTCTATAATCACTCCTCAAGAAACAGATGGAATTAAAGATTTCGAAGGAAAATGGAAAGGTTCTCATAACGACTTGCTTGTAACTCTTCTAATTAATAGCGATCACACCTGTTATTTAGAGCTCAAAAACTCTTTAAATGAGATTCTGGATACTTTTTCAGGAGTTTGCAATATAGATAGTCAGAAATATCCAAATGCTTTTTCAATAAAAAATATAACTAATAGATCATTTTCTATGTATTCTTTGATAAGAAAAGTAAATAAGACGACCATACAAGTAACAGCTTTCTCAACAAAATGGCGTTTACGTGATGTCTCTTTTACAAATGAGAATATAATAAACCTTTCAAAAATTATTTAAATGGAGAAAAAGGATGGATGGCGTAAACTTTGGTTTGGAAAATATATTAACTCAGGCACAGGCACCTATTTCAACATGGGAATTTTTCTTTACTCTAGTTTTATGTGCAATAACTGCTTATGTGATCAAAGAAATTTATAGCAGATTTGGCTCAGCGCTATCGAATAGAAGAGGTTTCGGTAACATATTTGTTCCCCTTGCACTAACTACTATGATCATTATCACTATTGTTAAATCTTCTCTTGCACTTTCGCTGGGATTAGTGGGAGCACTTTCTATTGTAAGATTTAGGGCGGCAATAAAAGAACCAGAGGAGTTAGTGTATCTTTTTATCTGTATAGCTATAGGTCTGGGTTTTGGAGCTAATCAGGTAATGATTACTATAATAGGTGTTATTTTTATAACATTTGCGGTAGCTATTATAAAAAGATCAGCCTTCAAAGAAGATAATGGAAATGTAATGTATTTAACAATAAGTAAAGAGTCATCTCAAAAGTTAGAACTCGAAGAGATAATATCGACAATTGAAAGTAATTCAGTAGAAGTTGATCTTAAAAGGCTTGATGATTCCTCTTCCTTGAATGAGGTTTCTTTCATAGTCTCATTTGCATCCAAGGATGATCTCATTAGTCTTAGGAAAAATCTCATTAAACTAGATGAGAATATACAAATAACATTTCTTGATAACACTAAAATTTTTTAGATTTTTATGAAGCTTAAAGCTCAAGAGAAATTTAAAATTCCTTCACAAGTTAATGCTTTTTTTAACTTAAAGATTGCTAGGTCGATCTTTGTTTTGGTCACCGTAATAATCACTTCGTTATTATTAATTTATTATGGAGCGAAACTTCAAAGAGACCAGACAATGGCATCTGCTCAGCAGCTTATCTTCAATGTCCTTAAAACTAATGTTTCTGTCATTAATAACTATTTTCAGGGAGTATTTTCTAGCTCAGAAAGAATCTATATAGATATTGATTTTAAGGGAATACAGGCTCTAAACTTTGCTAGAGAATCCGCTGTAAATCAAGGATCAATAACAGAGAAAGAACAAAGTATCTCTGTAAAGGCCACGTTAACAATTAATAAAGAAACTTATAAAGTTAAACTTTCTCCCACTGGGCTTAATCTAGATATGATAGGGAATATTGATAAAAG
>CAXGOD010000470.1:0-2408 GCA_964011245.1 uncultured Bacteriovoracaceae bacterium
CCGGCCAAGGGAACGATGTGGGTCATTGTTGGCTGAATAGCATCGCACACGATAACATCACCCTTTTCAAAACGCGACAAGTCTTCAATAGAACTGACAATTTTAACTTTTCCACTCGCTATTCCCGGAGAAGCTGGCTGACCAAGCAACTGCCGAGGCTTAAAAGGTGTGTCTGTTTTTTTCTTTCCAATTTCTTCAGTTCGCTGAAGGTGGTAAAAGCTATCGATACCATTATCAATGTTATTTAATTTATCACATATGTTGTTGATAAAGTTGGGGATTTCTCTAAGGCTCTTATCTATATCAATATTACCTGGGGCACCTACAAGGCTTAAACCGTACTCTAAGATACGAAGCAACTGACTCTCAATCTTCCCTACTAAAATATTATCATCATCTCGTAGCTTCCAGCTAACTCGTGCCATTCTCAAAAGATCTATGCCAAAATCTTTTGAGTCCTGACTAAGGCTTTCTATGAACTTATCTTCGAGGTTAATACTTTTATTGCTTTTCTTATATCGGTAGCTTTTAGTAGATAGACTGTAACAAACTTTTAATAAAACTTCTGGATGTTCACAAAGCCTAATCCCATTGAAGGCAATATCCATAGACTCCTTAACGAATTCAATAAACATATTCTTAAATTCAAGATGTCCGTCTTCGATAAAGAAGGATGAATCTACCTCTCCAGACTTGCGTATTTTAGAGGTAATCGAATCTCTTAAATCAGGATGCTTCTCAATATAGGTAGATAACTCTTTAATAGCTTTATTTCTTTCAAAAGCTAACAAATCTTGCCCTTGTAATAATCTAATGAACTCATATGGATCTTTAGGCTTTACTAAGTCGTTATAAAAAACTCCAAAACGCCGCACTCCATGCGCAAATGGAATAAACTCATTATAATAGATTTCTTTCCATTTTTTATCAATCTCAGAACGATTTCTGATGGCAACTGCGAGCTCTTTGTTAGTCAAAATTGTTAAGTCTTCAGCGGCTAATTCAAGCCCCTCTTTTTCTAGAAGTGGAATCAATTCTTCCTCAACCTTCACTGTAAGCTTCTTAAGCTTTTCGTCACTTGGTTTTAAGCTTAAATACCATGGTCTTTTATCATCGGAAGCATGCTTGAATGTAGTTATAGGCCTTGCTTGGAGTACAGTTATTTCCTCTTTTGATGATGACCACTCCATATCAGTTGCGGAGCCTAGTAAGCCCTCCAGCTGTAATAATGTATTTATAAGCTCATTAATTTTTGCGCTATTAAGCTTTACATTATTTTTGTTTGCTTTGGATTCTATACTTTCATTGTACTCGAGAACCTCTTTTGTATTTCTATCAATTAACCACTGATCAGGCTCTACACTACCATCAACTAGATGCGAACATGGACCGTTGATAGCCTCAACAACTGCACATGAATGCCGTATTCCCAATGGGTCTTTGCTAAATGCAACGCCTGAAACTTTATCTATAACAACTTGTTGTATCAAAACAGCCATCTTGCTTTCATTTGGTTTTAGTCCTAATTCTTTTTGATACAACAAAGAAGAGTCTGACCATAGTGAGGCCCAAACAGTTTTTATCGCCTCTAGGACTTGCATCTTACCTACCACGCCGATGACGGACTCGTGCAACCCTGCGAAGCTAAAGTTAAAAGAGTCTTCTTCTGGGGAAGATGAACGAACAGCCCAAATAGTATCTTTACTATATCTTTTAAGCTCTTTATCAACTTCAGAAACTATTCTTTTAGGGATTTCAAACTCTCTAAATGCGTGTCGTATTCTAAGTGAGCTATCCCAAACTTCTTCCCAACGAGTGCCACTTGGATTTTTACGCTCAAGTTCCATATTTATAATTCTTTCAATCGAGTTTTGTTTAATATTGTCAGAATAGGCTTGTATATTGATACAAAAGCCAGAAGGTACATTGAGTCCTTCATTAATCAACTTTGATATGACCTCAGCTTTTTTTCCAACACTTTTAGATACACAACGACTAGTATCAGAAAGCTGAATTATGTATTTAGGGGTTGCCATTCACTGACCTCTTGCAAGCGTACAACATGAAAGAATCTCTTAACTTCCATACAGAACAATCTGCAGCTCTTTGCAGTTGTATAGTCTTTTAAATAGGGATGGCGATTTAGTAGAATTTCTTTATAGTGATCATATTCACTCTCCTCTACGATTCTACATTGTCCAGTCGCCGTAATCGCTTCGACTTTCATCATATCGTCTGGGTATTTGGATCTATTATCTACGACAAAAGCAACTCTTTCACATTTTTTAAGAAGGGAGTATTTACGAGTTTGAACCTGAGTGACAAAAATAATATTTTTCAAGTCATCGCTTGCAGCAAATGCCATTAATGAACCATATGGCTGCCCTTCACCTTGGCTACAAAGTATC
>CAXGOD010000471.1:0-2401 GCA_964011245.1 uncultured Bacteriovoracaceae bacterium
TTACATATTTATCAACGGCATCTGTTAATGTTGTCTCCAAATTAAACAAAGACTCTTCTTGCAATTTTAGGGCCTGTAAATTAGAAATTTTACTACCATTCTCTTCTTCATCACTAAACTTAAAATATTTTGATGCTGCTATTTTGCGACCAAGATCAGCAATAATATCTTTAGTAATTTGTGCATAAACTTCAGACTTTAAAAATGCTCCAAACTCTTGATGGCCGATGGGGTTTATGAAGCTGTCAAAGTATATTTGCTGTGGACAATCATTGGTTTCAAGCATGCTTTCAAAAGTCACAGTTGGAAACCTTTCTTTTAAAAACCTTTCTATATCTTTTGATGTCTCTATGTTACTAAAGAAAGAAAATTTAGATTCTTTAGTGCTTGTATCTTCGATGGTAAGGGAGTAAGTTCCTTTTTTTCCACTTTCCTGGAGGCCTTCGTTCGCTCCCAGTGATCCAATTGTTGTACGAAGCTGTGCAAGTGAGCCGCCCAACTCAGAAACTGCATTGTTCATGTGATAGGTCATTTCGAATGTAGATGCCCCATCAGATCTCTGATTGGTGATTTCATATTTTGGTATAGCAATGCGATAATTTATATCAGTAATATTTATTTGTCCCTCTTCTTCTTCTATGTTAGACTTAAAACTATTGCTCTGGCTCTCAATCGCATCCACAAACCACTGTTTTGCATCATCCCAATTATCAATATTGGGTGGCATTGGAGAATTGATTGACTCTTCGTTAAATCTTGGATTATTCCAACTACCCACATCGTGAAACCAATCAAGATCTCCGTGGCCTGTCTGGTAGAATTGATTATCATCACCATCGGTTTCTCGACAATTCATTTCAACTGCAATTCCTGTGTTTTTCCACTCTTTCATGAGTTCTTCTTGAGAAGCAGAGTATAATGGCAACTCCTCTTTAACTTTTTCAATAAAGTCTCCCACATGCGACTCAAAAGACCCATAATCGCTTGAACCGTCATATATGTTTGAGACCATCTCATTCCATTGATCAACTTTGGTTGCTTTGTCTTCCAAACCATGTTCGTTGGTTTGAATATTTTGACCTATTGATCTTAATTTTATTTTTAAACCATCATTAACTTGTTCATAGTCAAATGCATCGAATTCAAACTCTCTGTATTCATTGTTCTCTTCTATTGTCAGCAATTGTTTCCTAAAGTCTTTGGCTATTTCTGTTGCAAACGGAAGTTCTTCCTTATCTCTATTTCCCAACATTACATCCGTTGGTGTTGCAAAAGTCCAATCTTCGACATTTTCAATCGCTACTTTAGAGTGAAGAATTTCTAACGCTTCAGGTGTTGGGTGTGGGTCTACGTGCAAATTAGCAACTCTTGTCATATACTGACCATACTCTTTAAGCTCTTTGTTTAAAGCTCTATCAGATGGGCTAAATAGAGATTTAAATGCTTTCTTTTTGGCATGCTTGGTTGCCTTGGTTTCAATGTCCAAAGGGGGAACAACTTTATCCGCACCGAGGCTTTCCAGCATAGTCCTTAATGTTCGTAAAGTATTTTCATTCTCTCTAGAAATTATATCCTCGATCATCTCAGAGGTTAGTCCTGGTTGGCAGCTCAACAAGCTTCTTCGGACTTCTGCTAATTCTTTACTAATATCACAAGCTAGGCCACCATATGAAGAATTATATGTTTGATTCTCATGATTTGAGACAATTTCATCACATAAGTTGTGATCTACCACATCTCCGATAGAAACAAAAAGATCTTGAATTTTGCTTCTACTGTTTAGTACGTCGCTAAAGTATGGATGTTTGATCGATATTAAACTTTTAACAAGTTCTATTACATAAGGAGGTGCAAGTGCTGAAGTTAATTGGCATACCTCTACTGGACTCAAAAGAGTAGTTACATCAGAAAATAGAGCACGAATATTGGTAATAGACTCAGAATCATCCAAACCTTCGAGAGGCATAAGGTTGGAATCCTTTAAAGACTTTAATAATGAAGAATCTTCTAAAGCTTGTCTTGTTTGAGAACCTCCGGCAGAATCTAAATCCACATTTTCGAGATCTGGATCTAACAACCCATTATCTCCACTGATTGCACTAAGAAGCTCGCCCAAGGCAAGAGACTGGAGTTGTAAGCAAGCTGCGGCGTAATATTCGAGTACCATCTTTACTGCAGTTACCCACAAAAGCTTTATAGCTTGCTCTGCTGCTTTTTCTGCTGCGGCTCTCAGTTCCCAATTCGGGTCTGATGGTAAAATTGCATCTGTAAGTTCAATAAACTTCATTACCGGATTTCTGAAGATAGATAGATCAATGTCTGGAATTTCTGGAAGTAAGTCAATATCTATTTTTGGTGTGATACACTTTATTAAACCTGCGACATATGGGTTCATCTCTGA
>CAXGOD010000472.1:0-2390 GCA_964011245.1 uncultured Bacteriovoracaceae bacterium
TTCGTAGATAATGACTCCACCTGGGGCGAGCCACTCCATCATTTTCTTAGATAATTTTCTATCTACATAGTAAAAACAAATAACAGCATCAAAGCTTCCTTTGGGAATCTTATAGCTTTCTAAAGAGGCAACAACTCCTTTGATTTTTACTCCAAACTCTTTTGCTAATAGATAGGATTTTTTAATTGCAACAGAACTTATATCTATACCAGTTACCTTATGACCCTTTTGAGCAAGAAAAACTGCATTTCTTCCCTCTCCCATCCCCATATCTAAGATAGCACTTGCTGACTTTAAATAATCAAAGTTTTCTGCAAGAAATTTAGCAGGGGTTTTACCAAAGATAAATGAAGGACGACTATACTTTTGATCCCATTCAGATTTAGTATCAAAAGTATTTTTCTTTTCGCCTGATAACTTGTTTAGTCTATCGACAGAGATAGGCTGTTTTGCCATTGCACTAAAAGAAATAAAAAATATTAAAATTACTAGTTTCATAATCCCTCTTGGGGTTATGTTTACAATGAATAACGGGAAATTATAAGAAAAAAATCAAGATGCGCGAAGCGACATTTTTAATCAACGTGCTCTTCTTCCTCATCTAGATCTGGATATTGCTCTGGTTGGATGTATTCTTCTTCATCGGCTTCTTCCTGGGCCTCTCCATCCATTTGAAATGAATCATTATGAATATCCTCAGAGGCAGGTGAAAGCTCATCAAAGCTCTCTATACTTGTTTGATCGGAGCCAGTTAACACAGCATCAATATAAAGCGAAAGCATATCGTACTGGCGGGCCAAGGAGTTAATTCTTCTATGAACCTCATCCTCAATAGTATTTGGCATATCTTGAGTTGTTTTGAGATACCAATAGATTTCATCTACTGCAGTATAAAAAGAATCAAGAGATTCTATAACTTCTATAGAACAATATGAAAGGTCTTTGGTTGAGGATTTTGAATAACGATTATCAAATATTTCTTTAAATATTGCTCGATTTCTTTTTAATGAAAAGATTTCAACATATTCATGACGTCTTTTAACAATTCTATTATATAGATTCCTAGCATCTAATTTAAATAGAAGTATGTAGCGTAATTCTAAGTCTGTTCTTTTACTTTTCATTTATCTAACCAATCGTTTTTCCAAGACCTCGGCTTGCACCAGGCCATTTTCTTTTCTGTAGTCTTTTATTTTTTATTGTTTCAGTTATTGTATCACAAAATCTTTGAAGACCTACTGGTAGCTGTACATAGTGGTACATGCCACTTGAACCAAATAGATGTGTATCATCAAGAAACTTAAAACTAGAGGCCATATATAAATGCATTCGTTTTGATCTTAAAAAATAATGTGCAAGCTTCCTTACACGCTTTTCAAAGTAACCCGCTTCATCAAAAGAGCCAATAGCGGCAATGACATGAAACTGTCCCTCACCTTTATTAATTGAAATTAAATCTTTAAACGTTATTGGAACAAGTGTGTTCCCATTTGCTTTGAACAAATGATCCAACTCAAAAAACTTAGCCGGTAGCTTAGGTGTTAGCTTTAAATAGAATATCCAGTCTGACTTTTCTTCCATCATACATTCGTATCGGAATTAAAATCGGACTGGACAAATCATTGGGGAAACTGGGGAAATAAAGGAAAATTATTCCTAAGGGGCAATCATTATAAGTCCTTCCTTGGACTAATCGAACTCTATCCTTGAGTCCTACTAACTATGTTGCATGCGCCGTGCCAATGATTAAGAAAATTTAACCTCCTTTTTACAGATAGTTACAGACTTCTAAAGTGTCCCCAGTGTCAATTCGTAAAAGGCAAATTGCCACCAAGCATTGCTGAAATAAAAAAAACTAATAGAATATAAGTTAATGAAATTAATTAGTTATATTTTGTTTACCTTGTTTATCATGTCAGGCTTGGCCAGAAGTAATTCTTTTGCCTCGACTAACTTCACCGAAACAGTAAAAACACTGGTTGAAAAAGAATACATATTCTACGCACATAAAAAGAGTACGATATATTACCTTAACGGTAGAAAAAGATTTCAAAAAGTCACTTTCGAAGAATTTCTAGATCCAAAGATGTTTAGCGCTGAAGAAAAAGAGTTCCATATACCAGGGATTGCAAAAGACATGGTTTTCTTTAATAAAAAGGGATTTAAAATTATTTTAAGAAAGAAGAGTAAGTATTATATTTTTAAAAATGGAAAACTAAGTAAGTTCTCACCTCTTGCCACTATGAAGAGATTCATTAAAAAAAATCCATAAGAATTTAAAAAAAGGCCCCGGACAATACCGAGGCCATATAAATTAAAGCTTTTTAGCTTACATCATTGGCATTCCGCCCATTCCTCAGCAAGAAAAGGAGTTTAGAGCGATTGGTATT
>CAXGOD010000473.1:0-2389 GCA_964011245.1 uncultured Bacteriovoracaceae bacterium
TCTCCTCTTCAGAAAAGTGGCCAACATGAGTAGCCCCTAAAGCTTTAGCAAAATTAAAAGATGTCACTTTTTGAATATTAAAACTTTCTTGCTTAACTTTAGAGTATAAATAATCTGGAGCTAGGCCCTCATCACATTTAATTGTGACTGTTCCAATGTTCACTGAAGATGTACTAGGAAGAGATATGACTTGTGGCTTTCCCTTACTGCCTACTCCACACTTAGTAAAAAAACTAGGGACAAAAGATTTCCCAGAGCAGTAACGAGTTTGAATTGATTGATAAAAGGCAGGTAAATTATCAATTCCTCTTGGAGGTAAAATATAAATTAAATACGAATCATCTTTTGGTAATTCTTTTATTATAAAAGTTCCATCACTTTCAGAGAAAACCCCTGCAACGACCTTTCCACTTTTGTATGAAATAGCCTGAACTTGTGCTCCAAATACTGGAATATTTGCTCCTGTCACTACCGTTCCTGTAATACTTCCACCAGCACTCATATGAGAATAAAGATCATCTAGCCCTGAAACATCATCTGTATGAGGAGTATGCTGGCCTTTAAAAACACTAAAAACCATCGTAGACCCAAAAACATCTGAGTGACCAAGGCCAAGAAAGTGACCCATTTCATGAGATAATACATCACCTAAATAGGCGTAGTAGCCACCACTTATACTCTTGTCGTTGGTAAATGTATTTGGATTTGTTGCTGAACCATTGATCAAAATGTCCGCTGAGTAAATTTTCCCAGTACCTGCACTATGTGAGATTGATGTTACAGCCAATACCCCTGAGCCAAAATAGTTGGCATCATTTGAAAACCTTATGGTGCGACTTGTAGCTAATGCTGGTGGACTTGTTGTAAATGAATAAGTTAGCCCATAAGGAGAATACTCACTCCAGGAGTCAATAACTTCTCCAACCATTTCTTTAACAACTTCTTCTGTAAGATTATTGCTGTTACTACCTATTGGTGTTGGATCAATATAAATATCTAAAGAGTCGGATCTACTATCCCAAGTTAATTTTTGATTATATTCTGTTCTCGTTGCTACATAGGCAAAAGCATTATTAAGTATAAATAATAGTAAGAACAGATATTGTTTTTTCATCGATAGTCTTGTCTTCTACGAACAAACGTAAACACTCCTCCGATAATTCCAAGTAAAGCTATTAACCAAGAGATATTAAGGTTCTCTTCGGCTTCTTCGGCTTTTCGAACTGAAGCAATTGATCTACCGCTTTTACCAATGTTTTGATATGCATACTTTTCAGTTTGTAGTTCATACTTATCTTTAAATCTTTCTTTAAAATCTTTTTTCTTAATATTACTCGCTAGTTCATAAAATGAAGACAGCGGAATTTGTCCTACTTTTGGATGATTTGGAAATACTGAATTAATAAGAACATCAGAAACTCCATACTTTCTAATCATAAATTTCCCAAGAGCTAAATTTTGAACCCAAAGATTTTTATTATTCTCTTTTAAAAACAAAACTACTTTTTCTCCTGGTTTAAATTTTGGTGATCCATGTATAAGTTGAACTCTATCCCCAAGCTGTCCACCTGGATAAAGAATTTCAAGGTGATTATCAGTAGGTTGAACTCCTATCCATTTATCAGCTCTTAAAAAGAGTCTTGTTACTATTCGTCCCTTTTCATCCTCTTCTGCGTTAACAGCCACAACTTCACCTTTTACAATCCCATGTGACTCAACAATCTGTTTTTTAATAGGAACAGGTATAAATGTCGTCCCAAATGCTTGGGTCATACTCAAGGTTAAGGCAACTAAAAAAATGTAATTTCGCATAGATACATCCTCTAAAATACGTCTCTATGACTTTATCGGACAAAATGCTGAAAAACTTGAGCAAGAAGGTTGGTTATTTAATTTTGATATTAAAAGTAGAAAATTTCTTAAAAAACTCATCTTGGTCAATAATAACGATAGTATTATTTAAATAGGTTAACTCATTCAAAAATTTACCTAAGCTATGGAGTTCAATTTTTGATAATCCAAAAGAGATATTTTCAAAAAAGATGACTGAATTTTTTACTTCTTTTTCAAGCTTTGAAAGTAAGTATAATCTTTGTTTTTCTCCTCCAGAAAGAGAAGACATTGATCGATCTAAAGATAGATAGTCTAACTTTAAGATTTTCATAAACTCCCAAATTCTACGATATTTTGGAGTTAATTTGATATCAGGAATAACAGCAGATAACGGAGAGCTAAAAGCTTCATGGACGGAGATACTTCCATCTGAGAGATCTGCATATAAGGATTTTATTTTTCTTCCATTACAATCTTCACATTCTAAAATAATATCCTCAAGAAACTGCATTTCAACAACTTTTACCCCTTTGCCCTCACAGCTAGGACACTGACC
>CAXGOD010000474.1:0-2373 GCA_964011245.1 uncultured Bacteriovoracaceae bacterium
ACGGTGGATGGGAGTTACCCACTACGGCGTTCTTTGGTGCCCGGACTTTCCTCGAATTAGACCTAGATCAAACTCGCGATGATTTCCCTTTCTCGGTGATAGATTTATAGCTCAACAAATCTTATATGACAAGATGCGCAGTTTTAAAAAGGTCTTAAATTTGGTAATTTGATGCGATATTTAAGGACTATTTATGAAATTACTAATTATCGTCATAACTTCAATGTATTCGCTTAACTCACTGGCCGTATTCCAAAAAGTTTGGAAGGGTTATCTCGTTTCAGCTTTTAATCAAAGTCAGCACTTAGATAAGAAAATTAATGAGGCGAACTTTAAGTTCCAAAGCAATCAATTTGATTGGAAATTAGAAATTACTCCAGAACATGACCATACTTACTTAGATGGCTTATTTCAATTTCAAGTAAACGATACTATTAAAAACTCTCTGAGCTATGGTTTGAAAAAATCGAGCTATAAATGGGGAACATTTTCTATTAAACAGTCACAAGTTCAATATGATTTAAGTCAGTGGGATTCACCACCGGCAGATAATCTTTTTGAAGTGCAAAACCTCATAAGTTATAGCTATGACTTTCTTGATAGAAGTGGTGATAAAGATTATGAGTTAATTGAGCTAGAAAATAAAAAAGAGAAAGCGCAAGCTAAGCTTAGTATTGATCAAGGTTACTTTGACTTTTTTACAATTTATTTACAAGCAAAAGTACAGTTGTTTTCAGTGGAGTTAACAAAAGAGTTTGTTAAGCGTTCTGAAAAAAGAGTTAATCAAGTCAAAAAAAGAGTAAGGGATGGTCTCAGCAGAAAAGTTGAATTGCACCAAGCTCAATCTTCTTTGTTGAATCAGAGAGAGGCCCTAGAAAATTCTCGAAGCTCTTTTAAACAAAACCTAGCAATTCTTGAAAATATTATTGGAAATAAAATTCCAGAGCAAAGCTTTAAACAGGTAACTTGGAAGAGATACAGTTATGAACATTGGAAAGACTATATTAAAACAGAAGAGCATTACTCCCTTGAGGTACTTAAGAAAAGCCTAAAAGTTTCAGAAAAAGCATTAGAAAAGATTAGTAATCAGAATGGATATAAATTATTACTTGGAGCTTCATATTTAACAAATGATATTGATGAGTCTTCTTCCGAAAGTTTGAGTAACTCTCTTGGAGGAGATCGTTTTAGCCAAAACATTAGTTTGAACTTAGTTATCCCTCTTGGAGGCGACAAGAACAAAGGGCTAAGAGAGAAGTATGCCTATCAAAAAAAGAAAAATGAATTAGATATTTTAACAAAAAAAGATGAATTGAAGGCCAAGAAAGAAGCTTTGGTTGAGCAGATTAAATACCTTGAAAAGGCCACAAGCTTTTCAAAGGAAAAGGAGAAGCTTGCAAGAACAATCTTAAAAGAACAAAACCGTCTGTATTTAAGAGGTCAAGCAAACTTTAATGATGTTATCACTGCTGAAGAAGGCTATATTAATGCACAGTTATCACAAAAGAGACTTCTAGCTCAATATGAAACCCTTGTTGGAAATTACGCCTTCTTTAATAATAGTATCAAGTCATTTCTTGATGTGTACCAGGACTAAGAATGAAAAAAGTAATAGATTATTTTGTTGATAATTCCGTGGTTGTAAACCTATTAACAGTCCTTATTGTAGTGATGGGAATGTTTTCAATATACTCTTTGAATAAAGAAACTTTTCCTAATGTCGATTTTAATTATGTCATTATTAGAAATGTATTTCCAGGCACAGCCCCTGAAGATGTTGAAAAACTTTTAACTTTAGATGTTGAACGAGCATTAAAAGAAGTAGATGGAATCGAAGAGCTGAATGCTATGAGTAGTGAAGGTGGTGCAATCATCTCTATAAAAGTCGATCCTGAATATGAAACGGATGAGGTTCTTCAAGAAGTTAAAGATGCTATGGATCAACTATCAGATCTTCCAAACGATGTTGAAGAACCAATTATTACAAAGGCCACAAATAAAAATCGTGGGATCATGAACGTTGCCCTTTTTGGTGATGATGAATGGACCTTGCGCGAAAAAGCGAAAAAGATTAGAGATATTCTAGAACTTGATTCTAGAATTACGGCCGCTAACTTAACTGGGTATAGAGACGAGCAAGTCGATATACAAGTAAAAGCGGATATGCTTGAACGTTATGATATGAGTTTAGGGGAAATTGTTACGGCAATTAGAGATAGACAAACAAATATCTCTGCAGGAAATGTAAAAGACCCTAATCGAGAAAAACTTATACGAACTCTTGTTGAAAATGAGACAGTAGAACAAATTGAAGAAGTAGTTGTTCGCTCCAATGATTTAGGTAGTACCATCAGAGTCAAGGATGTTGCAACC
>CAXGOD010000475.1:0-2357 GCA_964011245.1 uncultured Bacteriovoracaceae bacterium
AGAGATATCTAGACACCCCCACTCTTTACTTACATCAATATTACTTGTACTGGTACATGATTTTGCATTCGTGTCTAAGTCAGCTTGAAATTGTGCCAAATAAGTATCATCTATAAGCTCTTCAGCTTGTATTGCCACAGAAGGGTTAACCGTCCCAGTAGGTAATTTTTTAACTAATAATCTATACTTGTCATACAGACCTGTTGCTTGAATCCAACTCACCTTAACTTCTTCGTAACCTTCAACCCCTGGAGGAGCAACGGTTGATAACCCTGCTACATCAATTGATGCAGGATCTAGCGGAGAGTCAGTTTTTATCTCCATGAAAATGGTATTTCTTTCTCTTTCGAATGGGACAATTGTATCATCGTGAGGAACTGTTTGTGCAGCAGTTGTTCCCTCTTCTGTTTTATATTTTGAATACCAAGTCTCGTGAACCGCCCTCATTCTGATATAGTATTTTGTGTCAGTCTCTAAGTTTGAGATAATTGCCTCTTCAGGCCACTCAGCAGGATCCCCTAAAACAGTCTTACCACCTAACTCAGCACTTAAACTAGGTATTTTTAGGAATCTATAAACTTTAGTTTTATCAGTGGTAACTTCTTTTAAAAGTGATGGTCCACCTTCACTATCTTTTACAATAGTAACTTCATACAATCTAGGATCTTGATCTATTGGAGAAAATGTTCCTTCAGGTGATGGATTATACCAACTTATTTTAACTGATGTATCTGATCTTCCTGGTACCAAAACTGCATCTTGGATACCATCGAAATCTGAAGTCCATGTGTTAAATGTTTTTACGGTAATTTCTTTTTCGTTATCTGACACCTCACCTGTATCAAAATCTTTTGCTGTTACCTTAAATTTATATGTTTCAGCAAGTGATAAACCTCTTACGGTAAAAGTAACATTGCCACCAACTGATTTTTTCAGATCTTCAGTATTTAACTCAATCCCTTCATCACCATTTGTATGGAGTCTGTAGGCAACACTAGATTTTGACGAAGGCTTAAACTCAACTTCAACCCTAGATCCAGAGATTGCTCGAGCATCTTGGATACCTTTGAAGCTAAAAATAACTTGTTTTGGCTCTGAGTAAGAGGTAGTAGGAGTTTTTCCTTCCTCAACAGTACCAACGCAACCAGTTACTAGCACAAGCAATATAATCATTATGAATGTTTTAAATTTAAAAGTTTGCACCATATCGCTATACTCTTCGGCAAAACTGCCAGTTTATTTAAATCCTTACAATCATTGTAAGCGACTAAGCCCTTTGAAAATTGAATTGAACTTAAAAGTTTAAAATGAACATAGTTCAAGCGTCTAACTTATTAGAATTACTGCCTTTATTCTGAGATAAGTCTTAATAAAAAAGTATTAATTTTATTTTAAAATTTATTTTCTGGAATTCTTTTTAGAAAATGACCAAATTTGTTGGCGTATAAAGATATAGGCAAGATTTGCCGACAAGTAGGTTATGAAAGAGATAATCGCAAAAATAGGCCGTAAAAATCACTTAAACCACCTTTTGAATGTTATGCCACTTATAACATTTGTTTTTGGAGTTCAATGCTATCTTATTTATAAGTTTGCAGATGGAATTCAAGTTGGTGACTATGCTATTTTGCTAGGAGCTACATTAGCATTTTTTGTTAGTGCTCTTGTTTATTATGATAACAATCACCATGTCTTTATTTGTAAAGATCATTTACATGTCTACTTTCCCTTAACTGGAAAGAATTATGAAATTCAATATAAAAATATTGAAGAAATCATTACACCTGAAGAGGAATGTAATTTTTCAAGTATCATTATAAGAACCAAAGAGCATGATAATCATGTTTTTTACTTTGTGGATTACCCTGTTTCAACAAAAGTTCTGATTGAAGAACAAATCAAAAAATTAGATTCTTGTCCTTTTGAAGAAACAACCGAAGAGCAAGATTCAGATCTAGCAGCTTAAAAAACTTTTTCTAAAAATGATTTTGTTTTATGCAGAACTTCCATTGGAATTTCATGGGCCCCAGTGAAAGAAATAAACTCTCCTTCATATCGATTAAGTTTCATAAATTCAAAGAGCTTCATGGCCGCATTATAATCTAAGACTTGGTCTTCTCTTCCATGACTTTGAATAAATGGAACAGGCTTTTTACCGTCTAAACCTTTTATTAGTTCTTCTTTCGCCAGAAGTGTTGCCGAATAAAGAATGCTTCCTTTAAGCTTATTTTCATCAAGGTTTTGAGTTAGCAAATGACTGGTAATCATAGCTCCTTGACTAAAACCTCCTAAAACTACTTCATCATATTTATTAAAAAGAGACATAACAAACTTATGGGCAAGCTCTAAAGAATCTA
>CAXGOD010000476.1:0-2349 GCA_964011245.1 uncultured Bacteriovoracaceae bacterium
ATGGGCCGTTTCTAAATGAGCTCCTAATACTATTGCTCCGGCACTGTCCCCATTAATCACACCACCTAAATGCAAAAATTGATGAAAAAGCTCATACGCATGAGTATGACGAATTTTAGACATTAGCTGAAAAGTATTTCCCCCATCAATATAAATAGCGTGAAAACGTGATAAGTACACCTTATCTAATCCAGCAAGGTCTAAACACATCTCTATACTATTAAAGTTGATCGTAGAAAAAGTTTGTTGGATTCGCTCTAATCCATTTTGCCAAGTATCTTCATCTCCTGCTAGAGGAATAAAAAGTAAACTTGGGTCATTATCAAGAAGATTAATAAAGTACTCATCTATTTCTTTGAAATGCTCTGAATCTCCGCCACCGGTCATAATTAATTTCATTAGAATATTCTACTCATATATTCAATTAGTTAAAACCTAATTCTCATTATTTAGTCCTCAAAACCGAATAAAACTCTCAACTGAGATGGCTTCCCTTTAAGTTAATGGAAAACCTGATTTATTCCGATAAGTTACATAGGAGTATAGCTTGAGAATAAGTGTAAAATTGAAACTTTTATTCATACTTATCTTGATACCAATAATAACATTATTGGCCTATAGATTTATGGTTGGAAACTTAGTTACTGATGATAAAGTTACCCAAGTTTTTGACAACCTAGCAACTAAGAATACAGAGCACTTTAGTTACTTGAAAGCTACTTTTAGTGAACTAAAAACATATGACCATGTTTTAATTGATAATATTAAAAAAAATAAAGATCTTGGTTTTTTGGCGAATTCGATTCTCTCTTCAAATTCAAAGATAAGTGAAATTAATGTAAGTCGATTCTCGGGTAAAAGAATATATCCAGTTTCAAGCGCTTCTACTAATTCCAAGAAAAAAATCTCAATTCAAACCTTGAAAAGAAGTCTAGGTGATTGGAAAAAAGGTTATGTTTTTAAAAAATATAGTGATAACAGTTTCTTGTTAATAAATAAGTATAAAAAAGATAACCTTGACTATCTTATTGCTAAAATTGTTATCCTCGATGACTTTAAACTCAGATTACATGAAGATAATATTTATACAACATACTTAATTAGCAAAGAAAACCATGAGATCCTTTTTTCTCGTAATGAACTGCCAGCAAGGTCAATGGAGATTAAGCTTTTTGAAAACTTCCAAGGAAAAAATAATATTCTCGGAGGTGTAAAAGCATTAGAACTAGAAAGCTCTAAGTACTTGATTGCCTACGATGAATTTGAAGAAGGTGTTATTGTCTTAACACTTCTTGAAGAAAGTACTGTTATGGGAGTCTTGAAGGACCTTAATAATAAATCAATTATCTTTTTACTTATTGCTGTCAGTTTTGCGGGAATGCTTTCATTATTTGCCTCAAGAAATTTCACTAGAACACTAGGAGAATTACATGCTGTAGCTAGTAAAATAATCCAAGGTGACTACTCCGTATCTGTAAGCAACAAAGCAAATGACGAGATAGGTGATCTTGCAACATCATTTGAGACTATGGGACAAAAAGTTGCAGAACTTTTATCAAAGCTAAAAAAATATAATAAAAAATTAGAAAGCTTAGTTGAAAAAAGAACACAAGAACTACAAAAATCATTAGATCTACAAAGTACTATGATTAATAGTGTTAACGAAGCCTTTATGATTGTTGATAAATCTGGAATTATTTCTAAAACACACTCTAAAGCATCTCAAGAAATATTTGAACGAAATCCTTCATTGTGCAAGTTTGGGGATCTTCTAGGCCTTGATGAAACAGAGCACATGGAGATTGCTGGTTTATTCCAAGCTATGATTAGTGGACAAGCACCATTTGATGAGCTTAAGCAGTTTCTCCCTTCAGAGGTCTGCATACATGATGATAAGATAGTATTTATCGACTACTCACCTATGTATAATCAAGAAGGTGAATGCACGAATGTTGTTATAACAGCTCTAGATAAAACGACTGAGATTGCCTCTATTCATGAAAATGAAAAGCAAAAACAATATGTAGAAATGGTTTTAGCAATCTTGATGAATAAAGAAGGCTACTTTGAGTTTATTAATAAACTAAAAGAATTACCACAACTATTAACGAATAAATTTGAGTTAAAAGAGATCTATAGACAAGTTCATACTTTAAAAGGAAATGCTGGTTATTTTAAATTAACCAAAATTGTTAGCGAACTTCATGATATTGAAAGTGAGATTGAAATAAAAGAAGAAGAAATAACCAATGAACTTCCTGAAATGTTTGACCATGTACTTCAATCACTTAAGTTTATTACAGTTAAACAAAAGCAATGGCTAGGTGTGAATCCATTTTATGGAAATTT
>CAXGOD010000477.1:0-2328 GCA_964011245.1 uncultured Bacteriovoracaceae bacterium
ATACGGCACCTGAGATTGAACTTGTAAGAAAGTGTACGTCACTAAACCTTTTTGGATATAGATGGCCCATCATGATTGGTACGAGTAAAGATGAAGAGGATAAACTTCCTAAAGTTTTCCAAACATTTTTTATATTACCTTCAAAGACCAATGAAAAAATAATAGATAGTATACCAACAGATATTACGCCTAGGTGATGAATGGACACTTTACCTTTTAATCGTTTTGGTACTAAGTCATAGGCCAGTGTAGAGCCAGCTAAAAATATATACGAGTCTAAGGTTGATAAAACGGTTGCTGCAATACCTGCTAAAACAAAACCTCGTGCACCTTCTGGTAATAATTGAATAGCATAGATAAAGTAACCATACTGAGAATCAGCTTCAGGAATAGTCGCCTTAGCATACATTGCACCTAAGGTTAGACATATATCGAATACAATCCAAATACAGGTTGAAATAATGATTCCCTTTTTAGCTGTTTCTAAAGAGTTCGCTGCAAATGTTCTCTGGTAAAAGTTAGGATCAACTAAGGTTGATATCGCTATAAGCCCCCAAGAGAGAGTGCTTAAGATTCCGTGGCCACCTGTGGGGTCAAAGTATCTATCAGGTAGAGTTGTTAAAGGATCAAATCCAAAATGCCATACAGAAAGTATAAAAATGCCTATAACCGAGGTGCACATAACAAAAAATTGAATAATATCTGAAAAAACGACAGCTCTAAATCCACCAAAGACTGAATAAGCCAAAACGAAACCTATACCTATGGTGACACTTATATAGAGCTCATAGCCAAAGAGCATTTTTATAAAAAGACCCATGCTTATGGCATAGGCTATAGGAATAAGATTAACGAAGTTCAAAAGAGCACTAAGCTTTTCAGATTTAGGTCCAAACATTTGTCCGACAAGATCTGGTAGAGTCATGGCATTAAAGTTTTTAATCTTTTTAGTAATAAAAAAAGCAAAAATAAAATAAGCGATATACCAAAAGCATCCCTGAATTACGAAATTAAATATTCCATTATCAAAGGCTATTTGAGAGACTCCAAAAATTCCACCATACCAAGTTGCGACTAAAGTCGCTATAAACATAGGAAGTGTAAGCTGCCTTCCCATAAGCATAAGATCTATAAAGTTTTCTTCTTCAGTTGAGTTTTTCTTTTTTAGTTTTTGACCCCAAATTACAGAAAGAACCGTAATAACAGCGATGGAAAAAAAGATAGTCCAGTCTAGTGGAGTAAGTAGGGATAATATATCAATTTCAGGCTTCATGAATTCTCCTTTCGCTAGCATTATCTAGTTCAAGTTAAAGGGTATATTCTCAGCTTTTTAAGGCACCCCTGATTCTTTAGTATTGACTATATTGTAAACTGTTTAAATTATCTTGGATATACGAAATTTGCTCTCTAAAATCATGTAGCTCTTTTTCCCAGTATTGATTGGTCCCAAAGTTTGGAAAAGCTCGTTTAAAAGCTTCATCTTGGTAACGATGAGCAATCCAGCTGGTAAAGTGAACCATTCTTAATGATCTAAGTGTCTCAACAAGTTTTAATTCTCTATAGTCAAATTCTGCCATTGTTTCATAGGCATCTAATAAAATATTTTGCAGGTCTTTAGCGTATTCATCTCGTCCTGGAATGACCATCCATATGTCTTGAACTCTGGGAGCATTTACCATATCGTCAAAGTCTATTAGAAAGGCCCCTTGCGTAGAATTTAAGAGAGTATTCCCATGATGACAGTCACCGTGAACTCTTTGGTATTTAATACCTTTAAATAAAGGTTCACTCATTGTGCAGATTTGTTTTACAAGTGTCTCATAATTTTGACGGTATTCTCTAGGGATAGTGTCACTACTCAAAAGATATTCAAGATTTTTATTTCCATATGTTTCAATATCAAGAGAAAGTCTATGATCCGCTTTTTTTACTGCTCCAATATTGTGCAAGCGGGCCAGAAGTCTTCCCATCTGTTCTAGAAGAGGAGGTGTCCATTCATCAGCTAGGCGTCCGCCTTTTTTTGGAAAAAGTGAATACCATAAACCATCTTCACTTTTAAAGATAGATTCTCCATTAAACTTAATAGGGGAAATAGCTTGAATCTCATGACCAACGAGATCGAACAAGAAGTCATGTTCATCTTGGATAGTCTCTTTGCTCCAGCGGCCTGGTCTATAGAATTTCATGATTTTAAAATGATCACTTGGATTATCACTATCAACATCTAAAGCTATTTCAATTTCGTAAACTCTATTTTCCATAGAATTTAGCTGCATAACTCTGCCTGTCGTCTTTAAGCCTAGCGCTTCAATAGCATTTAAGACGTGG
>CAXGOD010000478.1:0-2298 GCA_964011245.1 uncultured Bacteriovoracaceae bacterium
TTGTTTACTTTAATGGCTTTATTGTAGCAAGTTCAGCAGTAGGTAAAATGAGATTCATTAATCCTGATAATGGACTTATTGTAAAAACGGTCGATCTAACAGCAGCTCATGCACCAATAAAAATGAATAATGAGTTGGTTGTTGGAACTGTCTTTGGCGAGGTAGCTCGTATTAACAAAGATGGGAAAGTCATAATTAAAAGAAAAGTTTCTAAAGCTGGAATCAGCTCAGTTGTTCCCTGGAAAGGCGGTCTTGCTGTAGCAAGTATGTCTGGAAAGGTTATGCAGTTAGAGTCAAAGAATCTAAAGCTTGTGGAAGAGTATGAGTTAGGTAGTGATCAATCAGCTGTTTTTGGTTTCTTACAGCAATCAAATGATTATCTTGCTATTTATTCTTCCAGAAACCGTTTATATGTATTTAAAAACATATAATAAAAACAGTTGCTTAGCTGCATGTACACAAGACTTAGTTCACTATTCATATGTAAAAACTAGTCATTTTCTAACATTTGGTTCCATTTTAAGAGTGTTAGGAGTAATCTGTGAAAATTAGGTGACTCATTTTTAGGGGAAATTTCATGAAAAAAACACTTATTGGACTAGGTCTGGCAATGTCTATTGGCGCACAAGCTAATATGGGGAAGATTGAAGAGCAGGTTTACGTTCATCAAATGGATAAAAAACTTATTAAACTTATTGAGTCTCATCCTGAGCTTACAATGGATCATATGACTAAAGACGGTTTTGAGCTTTACGGTCCATATGGAACAAGAGCATGGCTTGATGATATGAATGTTCATTATCATGCAGACCATGGGCATAAGACGAAAAGTGATAACGAAAAATTTGCTGGTTATCCAACGTTTGCAGAGATCACAAGATTTCTAAAAGCTATGGCCGCTAAATATCCTAAGATTGCAAAACTTGAATCAATTGGAAAGTCAGTAGATGGAAAAGACCTATGGGTGATGAAGATCTCTGATAATGTTAATGTTGATGAAGTTGAGCCTGAGTTTAAATATATCTCAAGTATGCACGGTGATGAAATTACAGGTCGTGAACTAATGCAGTTTTATATCAAAGACCTTTTAGAAGGTTATGGTAAAGACAAAAGAATTACAGACCTAGTAAATAATACTGAGCTTTATATAATGCCTTCAATGAATCCAGATGGATCAAAGAAAAGACAAAGAGCAAATGCTAACGGTTATGATTTAAACAGAAACTTTCCTCATTGGAATGCTGAAATAAACTCTATATCTGGAAGACAAATTGAAACTCAACACGTGATGAAGTTTCAATCTGAAAGACAATTCTCTTTATCTGCAAACTTCCATGGTGGAGCTGTTTGTGTAAACTACCCATGGGATAGTACTAAAGTACGTCATCCATTCGATGCTCTACTACAAGACTTATCTCTAAGATACTCTAAAGAGAATGCTCCAATGTATCGTTCACGTGAGTTCAATGACGGAATTACAAACGGAGCTGACTGGTATGTTGTTCGTGGTGGAATGCAAGATTGGTCTTATGTTTTCTATAATGATCTTCAAGTAACTGTTGAATTATCTGATAAGAAATGGCCAAGATACTCTCAGATTCCTGGTTTCTATAAAGATAATAAAGACTCAATCATGGTATACGCTGAAGCGATTCACCAAGGTGCTGGATTTGAACTTCCAAATAAAGTTAATGGAACTGTTAAAATCAAAAAGTTCTTAACGAATGGAATGAAAAAAGACTTAGGTTCTTATGGGTTTAGAGCAGGTGAGTTCTTTAAGGTTCTAGATGTTGGTACTTATGAGTTCACAGTAACTGCTGGTGGAGTTAATACTACATTCACTACAACGGTAGAAGCGAACAAGTCTTATACAAATGGTAACTTCACTAGACTTTAATACTTAAAATACCTTAAAATTTAATATGACCCCACTTTTAGTGGGGTTTTTTTATAGTTATTGTTCTAATAACCGATACTTACTCTATGTTTAAGTATGCCATACAAGCAATATTCTTAGGGCTTATAACTGTATCCAATGCAGTTGCAGTTGTCATTGTCGTAGGTGGAGACATGGATGAAAGACATGACAGGGATAAAGAGCTAATTGAGCAAGTTGCTAAGAAAAAAGGGCAGGACTTTTATTTTGTAAATCCAACTAAACAAGGTGTAGGTCGCTCATCTAACTACCTCAAGCAAAACCTTGCAAATACTCTAGACAAAGTAAGAGAAAAGCTAGGCCCAGATGAGCCAATTGTTATTCAGTTTACAGGGCATGGATTTATGGCAGATCCTAAAGAC
>CAXGOD010000479.1:0-2258 GCA_964011245.1 uncultured Bacteriovoracaceae bacterium
CTATCCAAAGTGCAGCTTCAAGTTATGAAGCTAATAAGGCTGAACCAGAGCAAGCAGCATCATTTGCTCAAGCAGAAGTTCCGGCTTCAGCTAGAGAAGAAGTGGCTAAAGAAGGATCTAAAGCAAAGTCGATTGCAGAAAAACTTGGTTTTATGAACTTTGATGATGATGAGTTTGATACTCCAAGTTTTATGAGAAAAGATGGAACTCAGTCTGAGTCTCAACAATAGATCAAATCTAAACAAATAGAATTGAAGGGCCCTTTATAGGGCCTTTTTTATTGTCTCAATATCAACGTCTCTGACTAAAAGGGAAAGCTTTGTTGTTATCTCTTCCCCATTAAGTTCATAACTTGATTTTATAAAAGCTGGAATTTGATGATCACGCCAAAGTGAAACTTTCGTTTCATAAAGTTTAATTCCCTCTAAACTATCTTCAGGGGTTGATATCGCTTGAAGATAAGATACCCAATTAGAATCCTCATAAGTCTTAATATGGTTCTTACAAAAAGGAAGTTCATCCGTAGTAAATATTTCAGTTTCAGAAAATAGGCCATGACAAATTGAGCATTCAGATGTCGTAGATTGAATTTTGTTTTGTTGATTAGATACAACGATAAAACCGATTAAAATGGCAGCAATAGAAACAAATAAATAAATCATAATACGTGAACGATAGCGATTGGTTTATATCCAAGTATGTTGTTGTAGAGTTGGCGACATTTGATTCGAGTCTTTTCAGCAACTATATCATTGGCCTTATTCTTATGTTCATTAAGAGCACAGTCTTTAAGAAGATTTAAAAAAGTATCTTGATAATTTTCAATAAATGTCGGTAGACCTTTAGTTTCAATGTTTAATTTCTTGCTTTTCTTATTAATGCTAATAAAAACGGTACCATTACAGGCCATCTTTCTTCTTTCACTTATCTTTTCACGTTCAATAACTAAATCTTGACCATGAATGATTTCAGGGTCAGTTGTATCTGTTGGTTTTGTAATAAAAGAAAAGTCATCTTTGAAGATTATCTGATCAAAATTTCCGAGTAAATGTGGTGTAAAATCATAATTCTCTTCAATAAAATCAAAATGCTTTTTTAAGAAGTATGTTTCACCATGAATTGGTATGTAATCCGTAGGGTTAATTTCACTAATAAGTTGTTTAAGGTCTTGTTGACCAGGATGTCCTGAGGCATGAATTTTAAAATCTCTATCTGTTATGACTTCAGCGCCTTGTGCTGTTAGGTCATTATATATACGTGATATCTTTTTAGAATTACCTGGAATTGGTTTAGAACTAAATATTACCTGGTCACCAACATCAAGTTTGAATTCACGGTGTTCTCGAGAAGAAATTCTTCTAAGAGCACCAAAAAAATCTCCCTGACAGCCAGTTAAAACTCCAATAATCCTAGGATCATCATATTTGTCTAGCTCTTTAATATCCTTTATTGGTTCTTCCTCAAGGTTAACAATTTTATTTTCATCTGCTGCCTCAAGATATGAAGTAATGGATCTTCCAACAGGAACTACAAATTTATTATACTTTTTTGCAATTTTTAGAATGGTCTTTACTCTGAAAATGTTTGAAGAAAAAAGAGTAACAAAAGATCTTCTATCTTGTTTAAGTAAAAACTCTAAGTCGTGCTCAAGCTCAGACTCCGAAATTGTTTTTCCATCATTAAGTATGTTTGTAGAATCTAGGAAACAAATTCTTCGTTTAGCGCTATTGAAGAGACTTTTTATTTTCTCTATATTGAATGGTTTTTCATATAATGGACTCAGGTCATACTTAAAGTCTGAGATAAAGAGTATTGCTAACTCTTCCTTTTTATCCTTAAGAATTACACCATAAGTATCTGGAATAGAATGAGTAACATGTACTGGATGAATTTCAAATTGATCAAATGGAATAATATCATCTTCAACATAAACATTAATAGGACAAATGATTTTTCTGTACTCTATTTTTCTTCTAATAAGTGTTGCTGCAAAAGCTGGAGCGTAAACTGTTATGTCAGTGAACTTCGTCAGAATATGTGGAACAGCACCAATATGATCTTCATGCCCATGAGTAATAAAAAGAGTCGTTTTTTTATTTGGATCTAAGTTGTCGGTATTTACAATTAAGTAGTTAATATCGAAAAAGTCTTCATAAGGAAAAAGAATTCCGTAATCAACGATTAGATAGGAGTCTGCTGTTTCGAAAACAGTCATGTTTGATCCAGTATTCTCATATTCAAAATGTAAATCACATTGG
>CAXGOD010000480.1:0-2257 GCA_964011245.1 uncultured Bacteriovoracaceae bacterium
GAGAGAGTAGGCTGATCCTCCTTAATGTCGCTGAATAATAACAACATCATGAATTAGGGCAACAATCGCACCTGGAGAATATTTATAATCAAATCTTAAAGCGATATAGATCATAATCATGAGCAGGGCCCAAACCATGGCCTGGAAGCCTGAAATTCTTAATTGTTCACCGGCCTTAGGACCAACAATATCTGTTTTTTGGATATCAGGTTTAAGACTTGCAAAGTCAGTTGCTAACATTTTTGTAATAGCATCTGTTACTTTATTTAAATTCTGTTCACCTGCTGCAACCTTAATCATATATTCATTATCACCCTCATCACCCATTGATTGAACAGATGAAGAACTAAATCCAGCTTTTTTCAAAGATCCACGAAGATCATTTAAGTTTAATTTGTCACCAAACTTAACTTGAATCTCTGCTCCCCCTCTAAAATCTACACCGTAATTTAGACCCTTAGTTGCAAACAATACAATAGATCCAAGTACTAAAACTGCTGAAACGATAACAGAGATAGGAAACTTAGATACAAAATTAAAATCATATTTAGTCATTTTCTTTTCCTTTATTATTTAATGCTAATCGCTTTACCGTGAGTCTTGTCCATATAGTACTCAAAGAAAATTTTTCCAACAAAGTAAGCTGTATATACTGTACAGATAATTCCGATGATTAATGTAACCGCGAAACCTCTAATTGGACCTGTTCCGAAGTTTAATAGCATTAATCCTGCAACGGCCGTTGTTAGGTTGGCATCTAAGATTGTCCAGAATGCTTTAGAAAATCCTGTCTCAACTGCTTCTCTTACCGGTGTACCAAAAGCAAGTTCTTCTTTAATTCTTTCAAAGATAATGATGTTTGCATCAACCGCCATACCGACAGTTAAGGCAATACCTGCAATACCAGGAAGAGTTAAAGTAGCTTCAAGTCCTACTAAACAAGCTAAAACGAAAAGAACGTTTAGTGCTAATGACTTCATCGCAAGAACACCACTTACCTTGTAGTACCAAATGATAAATAGGAAAACTAAGAAAGCTGCAATTAAACCAGCTGTTTTAGAAGTCTCAATTGAATCTTTACCTAAACTTGGACCAACAATTCTTTGCTCTTGAAAATCAAGTTCAACAGGAAGTGCACCAGCTCTAAGAACTAATGAAAGGTCTCTTGCTTCTTTTAATGTGTCGTTATAGTTACCAGCACCTAAAGTGATCTGAGCGTTTCCACCACCGATCTTAGTTTGGATAACTGGAGCTGAATAAACATTTCCATCAAGGATAATCGCCATTCTCTTACCAACATTGTCACCTGTTAGTTTTTCAAATTGCTTAGCCCCTTGAGACTTAAAAGTAATACCAACATAAGGTTGGTTATTTTGCTGATCAACTCTTACTGTAGCATCTTGAAGCGAGTCCCCAGTTAAGTTAGTCGCTGATTCAACAACATAAGGAATGAGTTGTTCAATTTCGTTTGTCACTTTATTAAGGGTCTTTTGGAATGCTAACTCATATCCATTTGGAATATCCTTAGAAGCAAAAGCATTCATCTTTCTTACGTATTCAGAAAAACGCTGTCCCTTTTTATATTCAATTCCAGTTTTTGCAGATTCAGTCATCCACTCATTCATCTTAGCAGCAGGAATATCATCATTAACCATTTTGAATTCTAGCTTAGCTGTCTTTCCGATTAACTCTTTAGCTCTTTCGATATCCTTTACACCAGGAAGCTGAATAACAACTCTATCTTTACCTAAAGAAACAATCTCTGGCTCAGTTACACCAAACTCATCAATTCTGTTTCTAATAACTTCAATAGACTTCTTAACAGCGTTCTCTTCAATGTCTCTTACGAACTCACGACCAAGACCGTACTGAAGCTCAGTGCCGTTCTCTTTTGTAATACGCATAGCATATGTAAAGTATTCCTTGATCGTTCCTTTTGCTTTCTCCACATCTGCAGGATTAGTCACAATAATAGAGTGTCTAGGATCTTCAGCTTTTGAAACTTCTAACTTACCAATTGAAGTCATAATGCCTTCATCTTTAAGTTGAGTCTCAACTTTCTTTATGTAGTTTTTGATTTCGTCAGAATAAACCTTATTAAAATCAATTCCTAAAACCATGTATAGACCACCTTGAAGATCTAGACCTAAATTGATTTTAGATTTAACTGGGAATGAGCTACTCTCATTAAAATTAAAAACTGTTGGAATCACTGCCATTACTGAAATGACAAATAAGAACAACATGAAACTAAAGC
>CAXGOD010000481.1:0-2248 GCA_964011245.1 uncultured Bacteriovoracaceae bacterium
TGACTAATTCTTTCAAGTAGATCACCGTTTTGTTCACTATCGACAATATTTACTAAACCATAGCCAACTTCTAGCTCAATCATTTCAACACTTAGAAGTTCTTCAAGGTTGTCATTGTTATTTTTCTTATCTTCAATTGCTTCAATTTTAGAAGCTCTTTCATCATCTTCTTTTCTTCTCTCAATATTGAAAGCTGCAAAAGCAAAAAGAGATCCTATGCCTAGAAATGGCACCATTGGAAATCCTGGAATTAAAGCAAATAAAACTAAGATTCCAGCTACAACATAAAGGGCCTTAGGCTGAACACCAAATTGTTTTCCTAGTTGTTCTGATAGACCTGTGTCGTTTGTATTTCTTGTTGCAATAATACCGGCAGCAACAGAGATAATAATTGCTGGAATCTGAGCTACCAATCCATCCCCTACTGTTAGTAGAGTGAATGTTTCAGTTGCTTCAGTAAAACTCATTCCTTGTTGAGCAACACCAATGATGATCCCACCGATGATATTGATAACCGTAATTAAGATGCCTGCAATAGCATCTCCTCTTATGAATTTACTGGCACCATCCATCGACCCGTAAAAGTCAGCTTCTTGAGAAACTTCTTCACGTCTAGTCTTCGCTTGCTTCTCATCGATTAGACCTGCATTTAAATCTGCATCAATCGCCATTTGTTTCCCTGGCATCGCATCTAATGTAAATCGTGCAGCAACCTCAGCAACTCTACCAGCACCTTTGGTGATTACGATAAAGTTAATGATTACAAAGATGATGAAAAGAATAATACCAACAGCAAAGTTACCACCAACAACATACTCTCCGAAGGCCTGGATAATATCTCCGGCAGCTCCGGTTTTTTCATCTGCACCTCGAATAAGAATATTTCTTGTTGAAGCAACGTTTAGTGATAAACGAAATAATGTAACAACTAGAAGTACAGATGGGAAAGTTGAGAAGTCTAATGGCTTCTTGATATAAACTGAAATTAATAAAATTAAAATTGTACCGGCTAAGGTAAGAGCGATGAACATATCCATCATGAAAGGCGAGATTGGAACAATCATTACTGCTAACGTTAGGATAAGTCCAAAGACAACTCCTAAGTCTGACTGCGATGAAAATTGTTTTAATCTTTCAAACATATAAACTTCCTGTTTATAATTCTAAGCTTTCCTAGCTTAGAGCTTTTTTACTTCTTTTTATTCTATATACAAATGCTAAGATTTCTGCGACCGCTTTGTAAAGAGATCTTGGCACTCCTTCCCCAACTTTTACTGTTTTATACAGTGCTCTTGCCAGAGGAACGTTCTCAACTATTGGTATATCGTGTTCTTTTGCGATTTCACGCATGCGCATCGCTAGGTGATCCTTGCCTTTTCCGATTATTTCCGGGGCAACCATCGTTTCAGTATCATACCTTATTACTATACTAATATGGGTAGGGTTTGTAATAATTACATCTGCTTTTGGGATATCTGACATCATTCGTTTGCCGGCCATCTCACGCTGGATCTGACGGATTTTTTGCTTGATTTCTGGATTCCCTTCTCTTTCTTTGTTTTCTTCTTTAACTTGTTGTTTAGTCATTCTATGCTTTTCTTTATATGAATATCGCTCCCAAGCAAAATCACCTAAAGCAACAACCCCAAGTCCTAAAAGAATACTCATAGCGAGCTTAAAAGCAAAGATCTTCCCATAACTTAATGATTCAGCAGCCTCAGTGTGCAGGAAGCCAGTAAATGAGCTTAAATTATCACTAAGGACATAGTAAGTAATACCTAGAACGATAGAAAACTTAAAAAGCCCTTTGATAACTTCGACTAAAGACTTTTTAGAGAATATTCTTTTGAAACCACTTTGAGGGTTAATTCGATCAAATTTTAATTGAAGAACTTCTGGTGAATACAAAATACCTATTTGCATTACCTGAGTTAAAAAGCCTAAGATCATTGCTGTCATAAATACAGGAAGTAATGCTTGAGCTACTGTATAAAAGGTTTTTTTTAGGATTTCAGTTCCAAGCTCTGAAGTGTAAGCCCTTTTTATATCTAAACTATATACCCACTCTACGTACTCAGAAAGAATGTCAAAGATATACACCGTTGATAAAATCAACGCTATAAAAGTTCCAGTTAGAATTAAAACACTATTTAATTCCTTGGAGGAGGCGACGTCACCCTTTTTCCTAGCTTCATCAATCTTATGCTGGGAGGGTTCCTCGGTTTTTTCACCTTGATCGTCTGACATG
>CAXGOD010000482.1:0-2248 GCA_964011245.1 uncultured Bacteriovoracaceae bacterium
TCCTGAAAAAATAAGACCTTTTATATTCATAGGAGCTTTAGTTCTTTTTCATCTACTTCAATTTTGGAAACCCGTTTTTAAAAACGAACTTAAAAATAGAATGCAAACGAACTGGTATATTTTTATCTCTTCCATTATTACACTAAGACTTTTTATTCCTGCTGGAGTAGCAGGTGTTATTTTACTTACCCAAAAGTACGGAATCTTTGCTCTTGCCTTTCATAAGCTTCCTTTCTATGTGGATCTAATATTAACGATAGTCGTTTTTGATATGCTTATTTATTGGCAACATAGACTTTTCCATATTATAGATCCTCTTTGGAAGCTCCATAAAGTACATCATAGTGACTCAGAGATGGATGTCTCTACAGGGTTTAGGTTTCATCCCTTTGAAATTGTACTATCCGCTGGTTACAAGATTGGATTTTTAATGCTTTTTTCCCCAAGAGTTGAGACATTTGTTATTTATGAAATGATGTTAAATACAATGGCGATGTTTAACCATTCAAATCTTTTAATACCTAAAAAAATAGATAAAATTCTAAGAATATTTATTGTCACTCCAGCCATGCATTATCCTCATCATGATGTGAATAATCGTTTAATGAACTTAAACTATGGAAATACATTAAGTGTCTGGGATAGGATTTTTAAGTCCTACACAGATGAAGATGTGATCAAATTTGGGACAAACGATGTGTCTTTTGAAGAATCTAAAGACTATATAAAAATGTTAAAACTTCCGTTTAAATAAAATAGATGTATAATATTCATATGACTACTGATAGCACTGAAAACAAGTCAACTATACTTAGTTAAACGCAAGGAAACACCAGAGAATGCTTTTACTAAAAAGCTTGTTAAGTATTTAAGATCTTTGAAGTAAACGAATGTATTTTTTACCTCCTCTATTTTCGAATGGCATCAAATTAGATAAGTAATTCCTCATTAAGGGGAAATACATGAAACTATTACTAGCTATAGTCTTAGCACTACCATTGCTTGCAAACGCAAGTTTATCTTATGAACATTATATGAATATTATTAAAGGTGATTACAAGATCGTTATGGATTCATCTGAGTCTATTTTCTCAGACACCATAAAGTTTAAACTTACAAATTCAGGAAAAGTTTTTGCAAGTGATGACCTAGATGCAGTTGCAAATACTCAATTCTTTCAAAATGATATGGGACCAATTGGTCTTCCAACAACAACAATTATGGCCTATTACTACAGTGATGAACAAACTGAAGGCTATAACTTAACAATTAGTGCTGAAGAAGGTGAGCCAAATAAAGTATTAATTCAAGATTTAGTTCTTACCGCAAATGATGGCCCAAATGAATGGACATATATTGAAAGAGTAAAAAAGTATAAAGTTTATAAAAAAGATAAATTAGGAAAGTACATTGAAGTAAAAAAGATCTAATTATATATGGCCCTCAGATAAGGGCCATTATATTGATCTATTTTATACCTAATAAAGTTAATGCTGCAGTAACAATCCCCATTAAACCTTCACCGGCAACTAAGCCAGATGCAACAGCAAAACCTAATGCTGCTGCTTGAGCAGGGTTCTTTTTCTTCCATAAAATTGCCATTACAGTTCCAGCACACATCGCTACAGAGTAATAAGCAGGAACAATAAATGCTATCCCCATAGCAAGACCACTTGGAAGATACTTTTGGATCTTCTCTACTTTTTTAAGAAGAGATAGAATAACACCAAAAATAACAGCTCCAATTACTGCATAAAGTGAATTTGTAGGCATAGACTCCGTTCCTTGACTTAGAACTTGTGCCATTGCCTTCCATGCATGTGCTGCGGGAGCAGGAATATCACCTTCACCAATAGTATAAGCTGAATCAAATAACTTATAGATTGGGATCGCAAATAGAATTCCAAAGAAGATACCGATGCATTGTGCCTTAAATTGTTTGTATGGATTTGCTCCAAGCATATGACCTGTTTTCAAATCTTGCATCATATCTGCTGCTTGAGAAGCTCCAGAACCAGTAATTGCGGCGGCCATTAAGTTAGTCGACATTGATCCAGGACTAACAACTCCATAAACCATTTGCGTTACTTTACCCATCCCACCAATTGGGTTAATATCCGTTTCACCAGTTGAACGAGTTGCAATCATTGAAAGAATCGCTGACATACAAATGGCCAAGATCGTAAGAGCTGGATGAATATTAAATAAAATATTAGCTAAAACACAAGTTAAGATACTACTTCAATAT
>CAXGOD010000483.1:0-2244 GCA_964011245.1 uncultured Bacteriovoracaceae bacterium
CTTTCAGGTGCTGATGCACAGTTAGCACCATTGTTTTCAGCAAGGTCTACGATAGCACGTTTGAAAACTCTAGATTTTCTAGCTTCAAACTTCATGATCTGACATTTTTCAGCTCTAGTTGCTGTTTGACCATAAACAATTCTTGCATCACTTAAAATTGGTGATTGATTAGACCTTGTTGCTCTGGCCTCTGAAAGTCTAGCTTGAAGCTCTGAAAGAGTTGGAACCTTACTTTGTTCATTAACAAGTTTCGCTTCTGCTTTCATTTTTTCTTTTTGAGCAGTTGTCATTGTTGCATCAATATTATTAAGCATACTGATCATGTTTTGAGAGTCACTTTGAGATGAGTAAAGATCTTGAAGTTCTCTTTTAGTTTGCTTAAGTGCTTTTTTTGCATTTCTACATTTTCTACTTAGACCTAAACCTCTACAGTCAGCGTCTTTTCTGTCTTGTTGTCTTTTCTTTAGGCTTTCTTTTTTAGGAATCTCACGCGCAAGTGAATCTAAATTATTTGCATGATGATTCATAAGTCCTGGCTTTCTATTAATATAATCTTGAACTCTCGCTACTTCTGAAGCAGCACTATTTAAGTTTCTTTGAAGATTTTGCAGTGTTCTTTCTTTATTATTAGTTTGAGATACTAGGCCATTAACTTTATCATTTAGCCGATTAAGCATATCACTTGCACTAACATAGCTTTGTTCTGCCATAACAAGGTTTTCCTTAACATCTTGGCAGATATCTACACGCCTAGAGTAGTCACGCATATCACGACGAAGATTCGTGTCTCTATAGTTATGACGTAAATCATCACGAGTAACTCTATCGTTATCGATATCATAGTATGGTCGATTTTGTGCCATAGCACTTAGTGAAAGAGTTGATAAAAGTCCTAGGAGTAACAGAGATTTAGTTTTTTTCATAATTTCCTCTTTTAGGGTTGAGAGTTGAGTGACGTTTTTATAGAACAGTATAGAAGCTGACTCAATGCAACGTGTAGTTTTTATACTAATTTCGATAGAATAGAATCCTATATATGAATGATCTTAGACGAAACTTTATTCTCATATTATGTTTAATACCTTTTTTCAGGGACTTACTGAGGGTGTTATACAATTTGGCCATAAGAAAAGTTAGATCTGTAACAGATCACCACCCTGAAATTATCGATATATACCTAACAAGTAAGATGAGTGACCACGATTTTATTTATGGAAGTAGTGATCTTAACCTAATCTTTGTTGTGGAGAACTCTTCTCACCCTAGAGAAATACTGATTAATCTTAGAAAGTCTCTGAGCAGTGTTTGGCCTGTGAATCTGTTAGTTAATCTTGATGGACTTCATGTTTTTAAGGAAGTTGAAATCCAAACACCTCTTGTTCGAAGTTATTTAAGTGTTAAACGATCAGGAAAAGAAGCAATATGGAAATCGATTCTAACCAAAAAAGAGTTTGTTTTTACTCTAAAAGAACAGGATCACTTCTCTATCCAAAGAAATTACGTGAAGATGATTGAAGACTTTCTTCTTCATAAAGTAAAACAAGGAATGCTTAACCGTCATTGGATAAGATCTTTTGGGAAGAATATTTTTCGTTCAATCACGGGCCTTCACCAATATGGCATTATTAAAGCAAACTTAAATCCTGTTTGGACTCGTTACTCAAATAAAATTATTGGTCTTAGTTGGTTTGCAAGGATGTACTACACAGGAGTAAAAGTTCTAACTTTTAAAACTATCGACTTTGAACCTATTCCACCAGGAAAAGGACTAGATATTCCTGAGAACTACCCAAATCGCCTAAATCGTTTTTGTGAAAAGCTATTAGAGGACGAGTTAGTTGAGGACATCATTTTAAACCCTGCTCTGATTCAGCTGAGTTCTGATGAAGTAAAAGGTAGAATCTATATCGATATTATTTTAGGGCAAACCCATACAGGTTTTTCAGCCGATATAATTCATAATATTAGTGATGAAGTTGCTAACTTTATTGATGAAGTTGATGAAAATGAACCTAAATATATTTTCTCTTTTAATACTTATGCTTTTATAAAACTTAAAGCAAAGAACCTTCTTTCGATTAATCCACTAGAACATATCTATAGGTACCAAAGTAGCCACTCCATGATGGGAGTTAAGTACAACTTTACCCCACATAAAAAACAAATTTATAGAGCTTCGATATATTACTTACTAAGTCAATTTATGCAGTTTAGATCAATGGAGCACAAAACCCATCTGATTGG
>CAXGOD010000484.1:0-2243 GCA_964011245.1 uncultured Bacteriovoracaceae bacterium
CCATGGCTTCCAACATCACCTTCTCCCGAAAGTTTTAAACGTTGACCCATATCTATACCAGCTGGAATTTTTACACTTAAGCTTGTTTTCTTTTTAATTCTTTGAGCAATCTCTCCAGATCCTCCACATTTTGGACAAGTTTGAGCGATTGTAAAAAAACCTTGCTGTCTTCTGATCTCACCATGTCCACTACACATGTCACATGTCTGAGGAGTTGTTCCTTCTTTAACAACATTACGAGTAATAGAAACTTCTTTTTCACAACCAAAAGCAGCCTCTTCAAAAGAAACTTCTAATGCCATTTGAAGATCATCACCTTTACGACCACGAGATCTTCCACCTCCACGTCCACCACGTCTTCCTTGGCCAAACATATCACCGAATAAATCACCAAAAATATCCCCTAGATCACCAAAGTCTCCACCCTGGAACCCACCACCAAATCCACCAGCTTGTCCTTCAACACCTGCATGACCGAATTGATCGTAACGAGCTCGTTTTTGCTCATCAAGTAATATCTCTGCTGCTTCTGATGCCTCTTTAAACTTCGCTTCAGCCTCAGCATCATCTGGATTTCTATCTGGGTGATACTTCATCGCTAGCTTTCTATATGCCTTTTTCAAAGCATCTTTATCAGCCGATTTATCTACACCTAGAACTTCGTAATAATCTCTTTTTGAACTCATACCATTGTCTACTTTATAAGAGAGGGCCCAAAATATTGGGCCCTATAATTTAATATTAACATGAAGATTATACTTCTTTAAAATCCGCATCTACAACATCATCGTCGTCTTTTTTATCTGCACCAGCTTCTGTACCGGCTTCTGCTTCTGCTCCAGCGTGAGCTTCAGCTCCTGCCTCTGCTCCAGGTTGACCATACATATCTTGAGCCATTGAATGAGCTACATTTTGTAGTCTTTCTGTTGCAGCTTTTACTTCATCAAGACTTTCAGAAGTTTGCTTAGCTTTAGCCTCAGTTAATGCTGACTCTAACTCTGTTTTCTTTTCAGCTGGAATTTTATCTCCAGCTTCATTCATCGCTTTCTCAGTAGAAAAGATTAATGAATCTAAATTATTTTTTGCATCAACAATTTCTCTTCTTGCAGCATCTGCTTCTCTGTTTGTCTCAGCATCTTTAACCATTTGTTCGATTTCTTCATCAGTTAAACCTGAACCTGAAGTAATAACGATATCTTGTTTTTTACCAGTCGCTTTATCTGTTGATGATACGTTAATAATACCATTTGCATCGATATTAAATTCAACTTCAATTTGAGGAACACCTCTTGGAGCTGGTGCAATTCCAGTTAGATCAAATCTACCTAGAGTTTTATTATCATTTGCGAATTCTCTTTCACCTTGAAGAACGTGAATCGAAACTGCTGGTTGATTGTCTTGAGCTGTTGAGAAAACCTGAGATTTTTTAGTTGGGATAGTAGTGTTCTTATCAATGATTCTAGTCATTACACCACCAAGAGTTTCAATCCCTAAAGAAAGAGGTGTAACATCTAAAAGTAGAACATCTTTTACGTCACCTTGAAGAACACCACCTTGAACTGCTGCTCCAGCGGCAACAACTTCATCAGGGTTAACACCTTTAGAAGCATCTTTCCCAAATATTTGTTTAACTTTTTCCTGAACAGCTGGGATACGAGTTGACCCACCAACTAAAATCACTTCATGAATTTCACTTCTATCTAATCCTGAATCTTTAATACAAGTTTCACATGGAGTTGATAAACCTGTGATGTATTTAGAAATTAATTCTTCAAACTTAGCACGAGTTAAGTTTAAGTTTAAATGCTTTGGCCCTGAAGCGTCAGCAGTAATGAATGGTAGGTTAATATCTGTTTGAGTTGTTGAAGAAAGCTCATGCTTAGCTTTTTCAGCAGCTTCTTTTAACCTTTGAAGTGCCATTTGATCATTCTTAAGATCTACAGAGTTTTCTTTTTTAAACTCTTCAGCCATCCAATTGATGATTTCTTCATCAAAGTTCTCACCACCAAGGAATGTATCCCCGTTAGTTGCCTTTACTTCAAATACACCATCATCAGTAATTTCTAAAATTGAAATATCAAATGTACCACCACCAAGGTCAAATACAGCGATATTCATATCTTTTTTCTGATCCATACCATATGCAAGTGCTGCAGCTGTAGGCTCATTGATAATTCTTTTAACTTCTAAACCAGCAATTCTACCAGCGTCTTTTGTTGCTTGTCTTTGAGCATCGTTAAAGT
>CAXGOD010000485.1:0-2240 GCA_964011245.1 uncultured Bacteriovoracaceae bacterium
CTGTAATATTTTTTGTTGGTGAAATAACAATACTTGGATATCCTTTGGATTGTCATGGTTGGAACATAACTGGTAAATCAAATCCGAAATCTGACTTAGAAGGAAGTGGATCTGTTAATGATACAAACGGACATGGAACTCATGTCTCTGGAATTATCGGAGCAGCAAAAAATGAAATTGGTGTTCGAGGTGTCATTCAAAATGTAACTCTCCTACCAATTCAAGTAAGTGTTGCCAGCCAAACAAATAGTGCAACGAGTGCTACTGATAAATTTGCCAAAGCTCTTTTATACGCTATTCAAAGTGGTGCTCAAGTAGTCAATATGTCTTTAGGCTGGAGATTTGAACAAGACTCGATTCTTATGCGTGAAATGATTAAACTTGCTTTCGAAAAGAATATTCTCATTGTAGCTGCTGCTGGTAACGATCATCATGCTGGCCCAACTTATCCATGTTCGTATGAAGAAGTTATTTGTGTTGCTTCACACACGGTAAATGGAAGTCTAAGTAGCTTTAGTAACTATGGAGCACATGTTGATATTATAGCTCCAGGGACAAGAATCTTAAGCACGTGGCCCACAACAAAAAGAAGTCGAGGTTTTACTATTGATGATAACTACGAATATCTAAGTGGAACAAGTCAGGCTGCACCTTTTATTTCTGGAGTCCTAGCAAGACTAATTAACTTTGGACTAAAACCAGAAGAAGCAAAGTTTGCTCTATTAAAAGGAGCAAGAGCTCCAATGCGTGGAACTGAAAATTATATTCGTCATGGGAATGTTGATTATAAGAACTCTTTAAAAGTAGCTAAGAATGGTTTTGTATATCCATTACTTAAAGCTCCTGCTTTAATTAAATGGTCTAAAGAAACTAGAAAGTCTTTTAAGTTTAAGCTTAAAAATTATTTAGATACTAGTTCAAATATTAAGGTAAACCTTAAATTGCTTGAAAGTAGTGTTCAAGTTGGTGCTAAATTGGTTAAAAATGAATTTACAATTTCTAAGCTTGCTAAAGGCGAAGAAAAGTCTTTAGTTATCGAATTAGACTCCCCATATGATATTGATGGAAACTTTTTAATCCAAGTTGATATTAGTTCTAACACAGAAAAGAAGAGTTACTATTTCCAAGCAAAAGCTTTATCACTTATTACACCAGATACGAATCGTTTTGATCAAGAAACATTTGAATTAACCGGGAATGTCGATTTCACAAAAAATGCAATTATCCGTGTTTTTAAAGATTACTCTGATGAGTCATCGAATGATTTCTTAGTAACTAAGCAAGTTGATGGAAAAACACATATCGCTCTTTTAAAAAGCGAAGGTGGACAATATTCTGTTAGTAAGAATTTTCCACTTCCAATGAAAGAGCCAGTAATTATCAACCTTTCTAAGGTTGACTTAGAAATGGATGGAAAGTACGACTATGTGATCACTGTAGTAAATATTATTGATCGTGAAAATCGTGAAACAAAGTTCTTGGCCTTAGATGAGAACTTTAAACCAAAACGGATTTTCATTGCACCAAAGAATACTTTTAAAAATGACCTCACAGTTATGCCTGGTAGCTTCTACTGGTTAAAATACAAAGATAGAATGGTTCCAGCATGGATTAACTTCGGCAAAAGACCTGAAAGTGAAAGAACACAGGCAACTCCTTGGGCAGCAGCTCCTATTGAGACTCAAATCAATAGACTTTACCTTCAGTTACCTGAAGGTATTAAAACTTTCTCTTTTTCTGAAGATGAAGAGCTTCCTCTACACTTTTTATATCAATCTCCTACTCATAAGAAAGATGGTATTGCTGTTTTAGTAAGCTCAGTTGGTTATGGTTACTTTAAACAATACAAACTTTACAAATTTGATGAAGAGCTTAAGTTTGTAACAGATATTCAAGTGGATCGCTTCTTTGATCTAGCAAGTGCGAGGCCTCTACCCATTTCAATGCCAGGAAATAACGATCACGCTTTTTTTAATACTCCAAGTATACTTGGTACTCAAAATGTAATTGGTATCAAATACAATGCGGCGACTAATGAACTAATAACATTAAATAAAAAAGCACAAACAACCAATCAATATAATCCGATTAAGTTTGTTCTAAGTTTTTCAGACGACGCCCTAATGTCTCAAACAAGCTCTTACCTTATCTCACAAGGTGAAAAGATAACTTACGGGCCTTCAAAAACAGATAGCCGTAGAATTAAGCACCATATACTAGTTGGTAATCAAGGACTATTC
>CAXGOD010000486.1:0-2229 GCA_964011245.1 uncultured Bacteriovoracaceae bacterium
TTACCATTCGATTGTTACGACTACAAATCATGAGTTCACCTGAAATGATTTTATAGACATCACGAGTAAGATCTCCCTCTTTGCAGATGAGTTCATCTTTTTCTACTTTTAAAAATAAGTTATTTTCCATAGTCATAATTTTAACAGCTTTTTGATTCTTGCTGCAAGTACTTCTGCAGTTCTTTCAAAGTAATAGTTTTGGGGATATATTTCGTCTTGAAATAGTATGTTTTTTGTCCAGTACTCTTCCAACATTTTTTGAAAGTCTAGTAAGAGGACATCATTATTTCTGGCAGCTTGTTTTAGAATTTGATTATAAATCAAGCTTCCACGCCATTGTTCACAGTCATAGGCCATGGCAAGTTTTAAAGATTGTATGGCCTCTTTCTTTTTTCCAAGGTTTTTAGCTACCTTACCATGAATATAATGTATCTTAGCACTAGCATTTGCAATTAATGTTAAATCTTTGCTGATACTATATGCTGACTTAAAATCTTTTTTCTTAATTAACCCAATAACTTCTTTTAATTTATTTCGAGAAAGTTCATCTATTGAACCTGCACAATTTCTTTTAGGTGCAATATCAAAATTAAGGGGCTGTGTAAGAGCTATTAGATAACTATTATGCTCTTTTAAATAGCTAAACACTTCATCGATTTCTTGCTCATATAATTTAAAATGAATGATATTTCTCTTTTGTGTAATTGTGTCAGAGTACTCATTCGAGTCTTTATTGATTTCAGCATCTAGAAATTTATAATGAACAGTGTTGTAAAGGAATTTTGAGATTTTAGGGAAGATCATAAGCATGGTCTTTAATCTATCATCTGCGTAGAGGTTAAAGTTTTTTAGAATTTTATTTGAATCTCTAGTTAAAAACCTTTGTTCATGGAATTCTTCACTTCCACCTAAGTAGATAGTAATTAGGGGAAGCTTATTCAGACTTTTAATTTTTTGTAGTGTTCTATGCAGCCCTTCTCCTTCTGTAGCAATACTATCGATTTTAATTGGCTTAGAAAGTCCTGTTGAAATTGTTTCAGCTAGATAATTTGAGAACGAAGCTAATCTTTTACCAAGTCTGTCTCCAATTATGAGAATAGGTGCTTGAGTTTCAGTTCTGGGTTGTTCTTTGAAAACATAAGGATAGGGGACTTCAGATTCCTGATTAGAAGTATAACGAATACCCAAAAATACAATGGGTACGACCATTAGCGTTATAATGAGGAATTTAAATACTTTCTTCACACAATCCTTAGAAAATTCAGTATTTTATATATAAATAGTTTATCTTATTTGTATCTTTTGGTAAATCACAAGGCAATTCATACTCAACTAAATTAATTGGAGAAACATGGGACAATTTGTACCTGAATTATTAGCACCAGCTGGAAGCTTAGATAAGCTTAAGGTAGCGATCAGCTATGGAGCAAACGCCGTTTATCTAGGTGGACTAAAATTTGGCCTGCGTTCAGCTGCAGAAAACTTCACTGAAGAGGAATTAACTGAAGGTGTTGAGTATGCTCACGAGCGTGGAGCAAAAGTTTATGTTGTGCTTAATGGTTTTCTTCACGATTCAGATCTAAGTGAGCTACCAGAATTTGTTCAATTTATAGGTTCTATTAAGGTTGATGCTGTAATCGTTTCAGATCTGGGTGTTATTAAAACAGTAATGGAGAATTCTAATATACCAGTACATTTATCTACTCAAGCAAGTTGTTTAAATACAGAGTCGGCAAAAATGTGGAAAAAAATGGGTGTTGAAAGAATTGTTGTTGGACGTGAAGTCTCTGTTGCTGAAGCTGGAAAGATTAAAAAAGAAGCTGATATTGAGATTGAGATGTTTGTCCATGGGTCAATGTGTATGGCCTACTCAGGTAATTGTGTTATTTCAAACTTCACACAAGGCCGGGATAGTAATCGAGGAGGCTGCGCTCATAGTTGTCGCTTTGAATATAGTATTGAAAGAGATGATCTAGATTCAAACGAAAAGAAAAAAGCTTTCTTTATGAGCTCAAAAGATCTTAATGGTCTTAAAGCCCTTTCTGAATACATAGAGCACGAAATTGATTCTATAAAAGTTGAAGGTAGAATGAAGAGTCATCTTTATGCTGGAACAATGTCAAAAGTTTACTCAGAAGCACTTGAATACTATAAAGAAAATGGAAATTTTTTATCTCAAGATTTAGTTAATTGGGATAGAGAGTTAGCAAAAGTAACTCATAGATCTTA
>CAXGOD010000487.1:0-2208 GCA_964011245.1 uncultured Bacteriovoracaceae bacterium
AGCTTTATTGCTGAAGCATTTTGAGTTGATACTTCCAGATAGAGGCTGTTAAGATCTTCACTCACCGCATCATTTAATATGCTGTCATGCAGCTTTTCACCGAATCCTTGCCCTCTAGCTTCCGGTGATACTAATATCTTTAACAAGTGTCCCATCCTTTCAAGTTTAGAAATTGAAAAAAGACAAAAGCCAACAGGCCTATCTTCAATAATAAGCTCGGCCAGAAACTGATCACCAGATCTTAATTGCTGCTCCCACTGAGACCTAGTCCATGGTTGTGGAAAAAATTTATTATCAAGATTTGCGATAACTTCGAAATCAATCGTTTCTGTAGATTTATTTGTATCAAAAGTTAAGATCTTCATTTACCAGTAGGTTTCCTCGGTAACTTGTTTATCTATAGAACTTAAAAGAGTTTTGATTCCTAAGACAGCTTGAGTAGTATCTTCTTTTGTTTTTTTACCTGACTTTTCCTCTGGTAAATACCTTGAACGTAAGAAAATCTCCATCTTCATTATCTCTCCAAAACGAGGACTAAACTCAGACGAGCTAACAAACACTTTTTTTGAACAAGAAAGCTGTCTTGAGGCCATATAAAAAGCCTTTACCACTTCTTTTTTTACAGATGTTTTGTGAGAGTCACTATAATATTTAAGCTTATAAAGCTTTATCGACTCTTGGAAATATTTAATTTGTTTTTTGCTATAATTCGTTTTTGTATAATCCTTGATTGTGAATAACCCCTTGGCCTTCCCCATCTTAGAAAGCTCATCAAAAACTCTTAATAATAGTGAGTCAGGGTAATAGCATTTAAGGACACTAAAATGTTTATTCATGGCCTCTAAATCTTTAAGTGAATAAACTTGATCCGAAATTTTATATATAAATGCATCTGAAAAGACAGTTTTTGTCTGTGCTTTACTTGTGGAAATTAGGGTAAAAAAAAGTCCTCCAATAAGGAGGACTTTAAGATTTATATCTTTCATTAAGATTATAGTATTAAACTGGAGAACTAATTTCAACGTTTCCGATAACCTTTTTCGCTCCAAGGTCTTCTTCTTTATGAAACCTCGCGTTAACTCGTGGGTTAAAAGTATATCCATCTTTACCTCTTAGGATATATTTTCTATTTCCACCCTTGGGCTCAATTAGCTTTCTAAGTCTTGAAATACTAGTGTAGATAAGTTTATCGTGAATCAGAGGATTATACTCATCCTTCCAAATCGACTTTGCGAGATCCTCTTTATTAAAGCTTCCACCTGGGTTTTTAGCTAATAAAAAAAGAATCTCTAAAAGAACAAATCTATGCTTAAAATCGATTGTTCCAAGAGTTTTTTCGTGAATCACTCTATTATGTCTGTCTAAATATAGATCAACACTTGAATCATTAACATCTGCTACTTGAGATAGGTAGAGCTCTCTTAATCTTCTAAACTTTTCATTAATTGTACTTAGACCAAGATTAAAATAAATCAATGCTTGATTGAACTCACCTTGTTTTTTGAGAACAATACCTTTACCTAAAAGAATATATCCATATAGGTTCCAGCAGTTCTTCTCTTGAAGAAGACTAATAGCTTGATCATAGTTCCTATTTGCTTCTGAAAACTTTCCAGTATCTCTATATATGTTTCCATAAAGCATATGCATTGATCCTCTTAAATATCCCTTTTTAAGAATATTAAGGAGCTCTCTTAGTTGCTCAAGGTAATTTAAAGATTCATTATGTTTTTGAAGGTGGTAACTAGCTGTTGCGATTGAATATAAAGCCTTTGCAATTAGCTCTGGTTCATTTTCAGTTTGTGCCTTTTGATATGATAACTTGAAGTTTTCAAGTGCTCTTTCAAAATCACCTTTATATGTGAAAACCATACCAACATTGTAGAAGTACTCTGCTGTTAAAGACCCTAGGTCTCTTCCAAACTTATCAACAAGCTCTTCAGCTAAAACTATATATTTTTCTGCTTCACTCTCCATCAAAGATTCAGAGTAAACACGAATTAAAAAACCGTAGATCTTAAGCGTTGCAAATGCATCTCTTGGATAAATAGTCTTATCAAGAGCTCTTAAAAAGTACTCTTCAGCATTCTTAAGGTCTGCTTTATCATAATAGACTTTTGCTAAGCGGTAGTATCCCTGGCCTAAAGTTCTTTCTTTATCTTCTAGGTCAATATAAGACTTGTCAGTCTCGTCTAGAAGAGAAGTTCG
>CAXGOD010000488.1:0-2197 GCA_964011245.1 uncultured Bacteriovoracaceae bacterium
ATCAAATTTATTCATAAGGCCTCCCTTTCTTATTTCGTCCTTAAAAATAAGATGGGTGCAAATATTCACGTGTCAATGATGACAACTTGAATTTAGCTATTTAAACTACTTATATACAAAAAAAGGAACTTTAATGAGCGCAGCTAAGTATCTAATATTACTTACTTTATTTTCTAGTATTGCATGGTCAAATATAAATGACTTATCAAGTCCACGCATGACTATGAAAACTTTTTTAAAAAATATGGTTATCGTTAAACATAACAAGGGTGATATAGCTTCAGCATACTCCAGTGCCATATCCACATTCGATCTTTCTGGTTACGGAATGAATATCCAAGGAACAGTGGGAAAACAATTTGCACAAGACCTTGTTTTCTCATTAGATAGACTTGAAAAAATAAACTATGACAATATTCCTAATAAAAAAGATGGTATGCCTTGGATCTTTGATAAAAGACATATAAATGGAAAAACATTAAGTATTGAAATAGCCAAAGTTGACGGCAAATGGAAATTCACAAAAGAAACTTTAAAGTCACTTTCACTTTATAAGTCTCAATTACAAAATGATCAAATGGTTTCAGGAGTAACTAAACTTGTTACTTGGCGCCAACAATTAAGATCAAAAATTCCAGGGAGTTTAAAAAACAAAACTATGGCCCTAGAGAATTGGCAATGGATTGGGATTCTAATCCTTCTCTTTGTTGCCTTTATTATTGAAAAGCTTGCTGGCGTATTTGCCACTTTTGTCGTGAATAGAAATTTTAAAGTTTTTAAAATCGCCTCTTCTGATCACCTTAATAAGGCGATAGGTCCTTTTAGAAAATTACTTTTTGTCATCTTACTTATCCCTGGAATTCAGATCCTTGATTTACCTTCAAGCTTTTTGAAGTACGGTAACCGTTTTCTTTTTATAATCGCTTCCATAATCTCTGTATGGCTTGCTCATAGAGTAGTAGAGATGATCTCTTATTATTTTGCGGAAGCTGCTAAGGCTACTGCTACAAAGTTTGATGATATCATTATTCCACTAGCAACTAAGACATCTTTTGTTTTTGTTTATGTTCTTGGAGCTATACTTGTGGCCCATAATTTTGGAATAAATGTCACAGGTATGATGGCCGGTCTTGGTATCGGTGGTTTAGCATTTGCTTTTGCTGCTAAAGACACCCTAGCAAACTTCTTTGGCTCTATTATGCTTGTCCTTGATCGTCCTTTTGATATTGGTGACTATATTACAACAAGTGACTTTGAGGGAATTGTTGAAGAAGTAGGATTTAGATCAACACGTATAAGAACTTTTTATGACTCTATTATTACAATCTCAAACGGCGAACTTGTTAATAAAGCAATCGATAACAAAGGTAAACGTCGCTATAGAAGACTTAATACTATATTAGGAGTAGAGTATGATACACCACCGGAAAAGATCGAAGCTTTCTGTGAAGGTATTCGTCAACTAATCCTAAATCATAAATGGACTCGTAAAGATAACTTCAATGTTTACTTTGTAAACTATGGAGCTTCTTCTTTAGATATTCAATTAATGGTTTTTTGGGAAACTGGTGACTATGCCCGAGAACAAGTAGAGAAGCATCGACTCATGATTGATATTCTTCGTTTAGCAAATGATATGGGTGTTAATTTTGCTTTCCCGACACAAACAGTTCACATGTTTAATGAATCACAAAAACCGACATATGAAGTTGATGATCAATATTTAAACGAAGGAATTACAAGGGCACAAAAAGTAGCTGAGAAGCCATTTACTTTGAAAAACCCTAGAAGTAATGCAAAAGATAAAGATCAATTTGGGGATAATGATATTGGAATCTAAAAAGTTGAGTCTTCAATTAACTGAATAAGCTTATCAAGGTCATCTGGCTTCATAAAGAGTCCTAAAGCCCCTAAACTTTTTACTTGAGCATTGTTGAGATCTGTAAAAGCGCTCATAAGAATGAGCTTTGGAGACTTACCAGTATATTCACGAATCATGTTGGCCAGATCTATTCCAGAAGCATTAGGCATTCTGATATCTGTTACAACACAGTCATAATCATTTTCTTTAATCTTATCAAAGGCCTTAAGTCCATCAGGTGCTTCATCACAGATAGCTTCATGTAGTGATAACTTTGCGATGATGATCTCTCTGATATCTTCATCATCATCAACGACAAGTACTTTATAATCTTTT
>CAXGOD010000489.1:0-2188 GCA_964011245.1 uncultured Bacteriovoracaceae bacterium
AAAGGGGAGCTTGGAGGAAGATGTTTAGTTTATGTGGGAGGGGGTTTCAGTAAAGCCTTAGCTCCTATAGATGAAGCAACCCAAAGTGTATTAAGTAGTACCTCTGATCTTCGTTGTCCTAATGTGGATAAAATCTCAGAGGATATTCGAAAACTCGCTCAATGTTACTACCAAAAGGGTGAAAAAAATTGGCCTATCGTCAGATTAAATCAATCAAACAAGACAAAGAATTCTTCCAATGCCTCACTAACAAAGAGAGAAGGAAAGTTGATAAAGAGCTGAGGCGTTTGATCTAGTATCCGCTTTGACACCGGGCATTTATGGCCAGTGCCTTTTCTTTGATTTGTACTCGCGATAAAATAAAAGGGTATTAAATTAAAAAGTTTTTAAAGGTTTACATTCATGGCAAAAGAATTGGTGATCAATCAGACTCACAATGAGAGTCGTGTCGCTCTGATCGAAAATGGAGAGATCTTAGATTTCTTGATCGAGAGGGCATCTACAAACGTCGACAAACCAACCGTCGGAAATATCTATTTAGGTCGAGTGGTTCGAGTCCTACCGGGAATGCAGTCTGCATTTGTGGATATAGGCTTAGAACGAGCAGCATTTCTATATGTCGATGATGCGTATATTCCAACATTAGAAGAGCAAAGGGATATGCAAAAGAGACTTGCTGACAAAGAAAAAGAGAATGAAGAAAAGAAAAAGGCGAAGGGTGGGCAAACCATCCCCGATGAACTTTCATCTTTATCTGAAACAGTAGATATGAAATATCGTCCAGATATTAAAATTCAAGACTTTTTAAAAGAAGGGGATGAGGTTTTAGTTCAGATTGCTAAAGAACCAATCTCTACTAAGGGTCCTAGGGTAACTAGGCATATTACTTTAGCAGGAAGACATATTGTTTTTATGCCTTTTATTGAACATATTGGTGTTTCTAGAAGAATTGAAAGTGATGAAGAAAGAGAAAGACTTAAAGGAGTTCTTGAAACTATCCGCCCAGAAGGGAAAGGGATTATTGCTAGAACAGTTGCTGAAGGTCAGTCCCACAAAATTCTAAAAGCAGACTTCACTTTACTTAGTAAAATTTGGAAAGATATTCAGAAGAAATTAGAAAAAGTAAAAGCTCCCAATGAGGCCTATAGAGATATGAGTTTTATTCAAAGAGCTTTAAGAGATATAACAGATGAAGATGTTGATGCTATTTTATGTGATTCAAGATCGGCTTTAAAGCAAGTTGAAAAATTTGTTATGAAGTACCTTCCTCAAATGAAGGGAAAGGTTAAGCTTTATGAAAGTGACGTTCCAGTGTTTGAACACTTTGGGATTGATATTGAAGTTGAACGTGCTTTAAGTAATAAGGTCTTTTTAAAGTCTGGCGGAAGCATAAATATCGATCAAACAGAAGCCCTTGTTTCTATTGATGTTAATACAGGAAAGTTTGTAGGTAAGAAATCACTTGAAGATACAATTTTAAAAACCAACCTTGAAGCCGTTAAAGAAATTGCTTACCAGTTACGTGTTAGAAACTGTGGAGGGATAATAATTTGTGATTTTATTGATATGGAAAGAGAAGAGCATCGTGATGATGTTTTCCAAGCATTATTAGAAGCACTGAAAAAAGATCGTGCTAAAACAAATGTTCTTCCAATCTCAGGTCTTGGTCTTGTTGAAATGACAAGAAAAAGAACAAGAGACACTTTAGTAAGAGTTATGTGTGAGCCATGTTCATACTGTGAAGGAACAGGGATTATAAAGTCTGTGACAACTGTTTGCTATGAGATTTTAAGAGAGATCACAAAAACAATGAGAAAGTCTAAAGGGCCAAAAATTTCAGTTTTTGCACACCCTGAAGTTAGTGCTCAATTAACAAGTGAAGACTTTTTGATTATTGAATCTCTAGAAGAGAAGTATGGTAAGCAGTTAGCAATTAGAGCAGATAATTCTTATCATGTTGAGCAATATGAAATTTTTGGACAAGACTATTAGATTGTAGGCATTGAGGCTGGAAATTCTTGGTGAACTACAGATCCATTAGCAAAAATAGACTGAATCATTTCACAACGATCTGATGAATCGACATAGAGCTCACAAAGATAAGCTTCATTTTTTAATGACTCAACTGTAACCTTGGAACTTCCATATGGTTTAAAAGCATTAGAACTAAATGCTTGAGCTTCACTGA
>CAXGOD010000490.1:0-2176 GCA_964011245.1 uncultured Bacteriovoracaceae bacterium
ATAAGATCATTCACACACATGGCAACTAGATCAATCCCAATTGTGTCATGTTTGTTTAGATCAATTGCAAGTTTTAGCTTAGTACCAACACCATCAGTAGCTGAAGCTAATAAACGATCATCATCCATTTTATAAAGAGCTGCAAAGCCGCCAACTCCAGAAACAACATTCTCGTTATAAGTCGTTCCAATCATAGATTTTATTTTATCTACGAATAGATCACCTTTATCAATATCTACACCTGCATCTTTGTATGAAATTGCCATAACGGCCCCTTTTTATAAATTAGTGTCTAAAGTGTCTTTTCCCAGTGAAGGCCATAGCTATTCCAAACTCATTACAAGCTGAAATGACTTCTTCGTCGCGGATACTTCCACCTGGTTGCACGATATATTTAATATTAAATTCATTTGCTTCATCAATACTGTCTCTAAACGGGAAAAAAGCATCTGAGATAAGAACACTTTCAGTTATGATTGCTTCTTCTTTTAATTCAAACCTTGGAATCGTTAAGTATCTTAGAGCATCAAGACGATTTGGTTGTCCCATACCAGCTCCACTTAACCAGATTGCCCCTGTGCTTGCTTCACTAATTAGGCAGATAGCATTACTTTTAAGATGTTTACAGGCCTGAGCTCCAAAACGAGCTAAAGTTTGTTTTTGATTATTTAGTGTAAGCTTCGTTACATTTTGAAATTCACGATCGACAAATGTGTCTTCATCTTGAACTAAGATACCACCACTGATTGAGCGAATAACAGTTTCTTTGGAATTCGCTTCATTTAATGGAGTTTGTAAAAGTCTTAAGTTTTTCTTTTGAGAAAAGATATTTAAAGCTTCCCCCGTAAAATGAGGAGCAATAATGATTTCTACAAATTTTTTGTTAAACCAACTCGCCGTTTGTTCATCTACCTCATGAGAAAAACAGATAATACCACCAAAAGCAGATACGGGATCACCTTTCCAGGCAAGCTCTAAAGCTTCATGGGAATCTTGAGATACAGCTAATCCACATGGATTAAGATGTTTTACTACACTTACTGCAAACTTATCATTCATATGATTTACCGAGTGATAGGCATCTGAGCAGGCCTTCCAAGCAGCATCAGCATCTAAAAGATTATTATAGCTTAATGCCTTACCTTGAAGAACATTTGCAGTCGCTAGTGACGTTCCTGTTTTATTATTAGTTTTATAGAAGGTTGCTTTTTGATGTGGATTTTCTCCATATCGAAGAGCCTGTGGGTCCGAAAGAGTTATTCCACTTAAAGTTTCATCTCCAAAATCGGCCATAAGCTTATTGCTAATCATAAGGTCGTATTGAGCTGTCTTATTAAAAGCTGCCATAGCAAATTTACGTCTAAGATCAAAGCTGACTTCATGGGACTTATCATACTCATTTAAGAAGTTATGGTATTGAGTAGGATCAGTAAGAACGGTAACACTTTCATAGTTCTTAGCAGCGGCCCTAATCATTGTTGGACCTCCGATATCAATATTTTCAATTAGCTCATCTTCATTTCCGTTTTTCTCAATAACTTTTTGAAAAGGATAAAGATTACAGATCACTAGATCAATGGCATCAATATTAAGCTTCTTTGCATCAGCAAGGTCTGAGTCATTGCCACGTCTGTACAAAAGAGCAGAGCCAACTTGAAAGCTGATCGACTTCATTCTACCACCAAAGGCCTCTGGGTTCCCTGTCACTTCTGTGATGGGGGTTATTTTGATATCATTTTGTTCAAGAAGTTTTGCTGTTCCTCCTGTTGAGATAATCTCTACATCAAAAGACTTTAATCTTTTTGCTACTTCAACAATTCCAGTCTTATCTGAAACACTTAATAATGCACGTTTAATAGGTAATGATTGGGTCAACATTGTTTTGCCTTTTTTAAAGTTGGTTTTCAATATAATTTATAGCGTTTTTAAAAATATTAAGCCCTATATCAGCTTGGTTTAAATTTTCTTTATAGGGATTAGTTAACTCATTAATTGCGGCTTCTGGATGGGGCATAAGACCAAAAATACGTCCAGACTCATCACAAATCCCAGCTATCTGCGCGTAGGATCCATTTTCATCTTGTTTATAAGTGAGAGCGATTTGTCCTAAACCAAGCATAGTTTCATAATGTTTCTTTTGTGAATCAACATCTCCTTTAAAGAAGATCTTTCCTTC
>CAXGOD010000491.1:0-2172 GCA_964011245.1 uncultured Bacteriovoracaceae bacterium
CCTGCAACAACGTAGAGAGTCCCTGCTCCAATGCTAAGGCCTCCAAAAATCAATAGTAAGTAAAATAATGGTATAAAAAAGAAGACTGATTTTATCTTTACTCTCATTAATAAAAATGGAAGTAAGACAAACTGCAAAAACAAAGTTACGATATTTATATATTTATAAATCTGGCCTAAGTAGGCTGTTCTAGCATCTTTTGACTCAACTACTTTTTCAAAAACAATATTAAATTGAAGATCAGCGATAAAGATTACAAATTGTGTTAAAGCGACTATTAGAGCTATTAAGAATACATATTTACCAACACCTTTAATGGACTTAAGAGGAGTGTGATCTTTTTTATCTTGTACTTCAGTTATCTTTGCCTGGTTTGTTTGATAAAAGGCAATCACTGTAAAAAGTATAATTGCTAAAGAGAAAAACAGAACGATATCCGTTCCATATCCCTTTGCAAGGTAGGAAGTTAATTGTCCGCCAATTATCCCCCCGATACTCCCAGCTCCGCCTAAAGGGCCATATAGTCTTTTGACTTGTTCCATAGTAAAGTAGGCATTACTAAAAGCTAAACATAAATGAATAAGTAAAACGATATAGACTTCTTTAATAGCAAAGAGTGCATAGGCCATTTCAGCATGACCACTTTGAAGCATAAAAAAAGAAAATAACATTGTTATAACAGTAACTACACCAATGATCGCATAAAGCTTATGAATTCCAATCTTTCGTTGGACTCTATTGCTAATAGAAATAACTATAATTAGAACGACAACCGATATAAAAGTAGCAAATGAATAATCATTTGCTGAGTATGTCTCATAAAAAAGCGCTCCAGTTGAAGACCTAGCTAAAGGGTAACTAAAAAGAGCGAAGAAGTAGGTTAAGAAAATGAAAAAACCATTTCTCTTAACATCCTTATCAAGAGTTTGTAGAAAGCTTATATAGTTTTTCATTCAAGGTATTTGTCACCCTTTTGGGCATGTAGGAACTCATCGTGGTTTTTAAAACCACTTAAGTCTAAATCTGTTTTAATTTTTACTTTCTCAGGCTTTGTAGAAGTCATTTTCATAAACTGAAAAAACTTTTCTCGAGTATCTTCACTTAAAAGATGTTCCATTAAACAAGAATCATTATGGGCTGTTTCTTCATCAACTTTAAGAATATCTTTAAAGAAGTAATAAAGTAGAGTTCTAGAAGTTAAAATTGAATGGACTTCATCATGTCCCTTATCAGATAATGATAAAAATTTACTCTCATCTTCAACAACTAAATTCTTCTTTTTTAAGTTTGTTAATGCAGTGGATACACTTCCTTTTGTCAGTCCCATATCTTTAGCAATATCTGTTACTCGAGCATATCCCTTAGACTCTTTAAGTTTATGGATAGTTAATAAGTAATGGGCCATAGAGTGAGTTAAATCACTATCGGAAGTGTGCTGAATTGAGTTCTTTTTTGTCATGTTCTATAAGTATCTAAAAACACAAGTATTGGTCAAATGATAATTATTATTTGCACTGCGACGTAGCTTAAACTGATTAAAAAAGTCCGCTAAGATCCTGATTTTATGGGGATTTCAACAGGCAAAAAGATTTAACCACCTAGAATCTCAATAGCTGCATGTTAAAATGATCAAAGAACATATAACAGGAAAATACTATGAAAATTTGGTGTCTACTTTTACTTATAAGTACCTACTCTTTTGCTAATGAATCTATCTTTGATGGAACGGACCCAATGACAGATCAAGAACTAGCTGAAAGTGAGACATATATTCACCAAGGTCAAGCAGAGTCAATCTATAAAGAGCAATGTGTAAATGAAGATAATACTATCAAAGCTGATTGTTCCACTGACACAAGTACTGCATTTGAAGAAGGCAGTAATATGCAGAAACTAGAAAGCATGATGCCAATGGTTAATATGGCATACTCTCAGTTTGCGGCAATGCTTCCTATTAAGTACGTAGAAAAACAAAACGGTGGACCTGTTTATACTGATGGAAAAAGAGAGTTTACAAAACAACAAGATGGCTCATTCGCTAATAAAGATGGTGAAGTTATTGACCCAAAAGGTAATAAAGACGTTAAACAGAAAACAAAAGACGGTCAGGATTATTGTGGAATCATTCCTCAAGTCGGATCTACAGCTGTTACTTTCTACGAACAAACGATG
>CAXGOD010000492.1:0-2164 GCA_964011245.1 uncultured Bacteriovoracaceae bacterium
CTTAGGCAAAAAGATAAAATAGTAGCAGACTAATTCCACCTGGAATCAATGCGTAATTCATCTGACTTTTTACATGATCTATGTGTTCACATTCACTGGCCATACTTGCGAGCAAAGTTGTGTCGGATATTGGAGATGTATGGTCTCCAAATAAAGAGCCACTTAATACTGCTGCTATACAAAGAGTAAGGTTAGCTTCAATTTGATGCCCAAGGCTTATAGCGATTGGCATAATGATGGCCATAGTTCCCCACGAAGAACCTGTTGCAAAAGAAGCAACCACTCCAACTAAAAAAATGATTGAAGCCAATACTTTAGCAGTTATATTCCCACTCAATACTTTCAATATGGCATCAGCAGTTTTTAACTCAAAACAAATATCACTTAAAGTCCAGGCAAGTAAAAGTATGATACTTATTTGAATCATTTTCTTCATACCAGTAAATATCGCTTTTTTAGATTCTTTAAAACTCATAACTTTATGAGAAGTTAACTGATAAGTTAAAAAAGTTGCTGCTAAAGAATAAGCAAGAATTAATACGATTCTCAAACTAGGCCCAGATATCTTTCCCTGAGTAGTAAACATAATAGTAAACCCAGTTAGCATAACTAGAAATAATACACCTAACGGCATGAGCACAAACCTTACTTTTGTCCCTTTATCTACTAAGTCATGCGCAATAATTTCTTTATTAATATTTTGTTGATATTTTTTCATAAGCCCAAAGTCTTTTCCCCATAGGGCCATCAAAAATCCAAATATCAAAGTTAAAATGGGATAAAACTGATAAGGGTAAAGTTCTATAAAAGTATCAAAACCAGTTTTATCAATTCCAAGTTTTATAAATGAAGATTCAATAAGACCCATTATATAAAGTCCCCAACTTATAAAAGGAATTAAAATACAAACAGGACTTGAGGTTGAATCTAAAATATAGGCCAGCTTTTCTCGACAAATTTCAAGCTTATCATAGATAGGTCTGTATAGAGGCCCCAAAATAAGAGAGTTTCCGCTATCTGTAAAAAAAATAAGAACTCCTGTAATCATAGTACTGGCCATTGCTTTAGACTTGGTATTTATCCAATTAGTCATCTTGGCAGCAAAAGCATTTGCCCCACCAGAGTTATCAAGAAGTTCAACAAAGCCAGCTATAATAAGCATTATAATGATGACTTGATAATGTGATTGCATGATAAGTTGTTCGAAGAGAGAAATCCCAAGAGTCATCGGAGCTTTGAATCCATCAAGTATAATAAAGCCTACCAAATTCCCCACAAATAAAGCTGGAAGAATTTTTCTTTTCCAAATGGCCAAAACTAGACTGATAATTGGTGGTAATAATGGAAGGACAACTTCCATTAAAGATCATCTCGACTCAAAACTGAGCTATTAAACTCAATCATTGTAGGAAGGGTTTTCTTATCAATCAATCTAAAACCATCTTCAGCATTATAGGCCTCTACTTGAAAATCGTCTTTTAGATTTATCATAGTAAAGCTTCTAGGAGAACGAGAACTCATCCCCATAAGTCTACGAGGTCCACTTCCTAAACACCCCTGAGATACATGATGAATCCCCTCTTTCCTACCAGGATAGTAGGCATGGTGATGCCCTGAAAGGTAGGCAGTTACTTTTGTTTTAATAAAAAGCTCTTCAAGCTGTTCTGATCTTAGAACCTCTTTTGCTTTTTTAGCAACGGTTGCAAAAACTGGAAGATGGCCAAAAACAATTTTATGACGGTAGTTTACTTTTTCAGTTAAAACTTTTTTCAGCCAAGCCATTTGTTTAGAGCTGATACTTGTTAAAGTTGCATCAAGAGAAACAAATAAACTATGTCCCATAACAAAGGCATAATAGTCTGGATAATTTTCACTATGAATATACTGAACGGCAGGTTTAAATTCTTGCCATTGATTTCTAAAAATCTCTCTTTCAAGTTTAAACTTTAATGCCCCAGAGCCGTCATGGTTTCCAGGAGTCACCGCAAAAGGAATTCCATTTAAGGCCAAAGGTCGAGTTACAACTTTATGAAATGATTCCCACATTCCTAAATAATTAAGCCCTGGCTTTTGACCAGCGATCATATCCCCTGTTGCTAAAACCAAATCAGGCTTTTCCAACAAAATTTGTTTTATAGTTTTGTTTACTGATGAATGATAATCC
>CAXGOD010000493.1:0-2156 GCA_964011245.1 uncultured Bacteriovoracaceae bacterium
AAAGAATCTACACGAATAACATCTTTTAATTGCCATAGCTTCTCTGTAAGATCTCCAATAAGCTTTAAATTCTTGTCACTTAATAATTCACTCTTAGTATAGATACCAACAGCAACAACTTGATCTCCTCCAAAGCGTTTTTCAAAGTTATCTAAAGCTATGATTTGAGGGAAGTCATCATTAAACCAAGCTCTTGCTGTGTAATTACTTTTTATATAATTTCCACCAATTGTGAAAAGTACAGTTGAAATAATACCAATCAAAAGAGTTGTTTTTGGTTTGTTAAGGATAAAATTAATAAAGTTTACTTTTATTTTTTCAAACATTTGTGTCACCATTTAAAGAAAGTTTTTAAGGACTATTATAGTATGCAAATTGATAAAAGAATATTAAACGACAGCGATTATTTAAAAGAATTGCAATTATGCGAACTTCGTCTCTTTAAAGATGGTGATTTAGACTGGTTTTTACTAGTGCCTCGCGTTGATGGTGTGAAAGATTGGGATGACTTAGAGCTTTCGCAACAAATGCAACTGACTAAAGAAATCAATTATGTGTGTAAGCTACTTAAAAAATTTGGTAGCCCAGATAAAATAAATGTAGGCAGTCTTGGTAATATGGTTCCTCAGATGCACATCCATATTATTGCTCGCAAAAAAAATGATAGGGCATGGCCCTCTGCAATCTGGGGAACAAAGAGTAAAAAAACTTATCAGAACTTTATGGCAGAGGATTGGAAAAAAAGATTAAATGAAAACTAAGATTGTTCAAGAGTTAATGATAAGTGTGGACAAAGATCTGCAAGAAGCAAAGCAAGCCGTCGCCAGTGCTAAAGGTCTAGCACAATCAGAAGACTTTAAATCAGAAAGTAAATGGGACACTAGAAGTATTGAAGCTGGCTATTTAGCAGGTGCTCAAGAAAAAAGAGTTAAAGAGTTAGAAATTGAATTAGCAAATTTAGAAAATCTGAACCTCAATCAAAAAGATACGGCGGTTCCTGGTGCACTTATTACAACCCAAAATAAATTATACTTTTTAACTGTTAGTACTGGTGGCCATAAAATTAAAACGGAGCAAGGTTTAGTGCATGTTGTTTCCATGAACTCCCCAATAGGTCAAAAACTTATTGAGGAGGAAATTGATATTTTAGTATTTATATAATTATTTATAAGAGTTTAATTTCACTCCAGAAACACATGCAACTTGACCAGCTTTATAGCTACCTTTTTGGATGCCTTCTTTCATACCAGTAAAGTCTTCCTCGTTATAGGCGATACACCAAGCACCACCTTTTTTGTCAGACCAAGAGCCTATATGAACTTCTGTTTTATTAGGAGCAAGTCCATCTTTGTGGATACCTTTGTATGCAGTTCTTTTGTGGCAAGGAGTTCCCTCTGATGCCCATGAAATCTTTTTAAAGCATGTAAGACCTTGGCGATCAGCAGCTTTTTCGTTTCCTCTTAACTGGTAAAAGTCCCTGACCTCTACTTTATTAGAATATTCCTCTCCACAAGACTTTGAACAGATATCAATAAGATCACCTTTTTCTAAAGCTCTAAAGCCAACTGGAGTTGAAGCAATTTCTCTTTTTGCTGATTTTTTTTGTTTTGCAATGGCATCTTGAACTTTGTATTTATATGGATTTGCATCAAATCCAATTGAAAATGCTGTCGTCGTAATAAATATGAGTGGTAATACCAATAATAGTTTTTTCATTAAAATCCCCCTAGAACCTAGTTATTTTTCGGTTTTCTAACTTGATAGATTTAATTAATATGTGTAAAACAGCATTTCAATAACTTAGAGGTAAATATGAGTGATCCAGATTTTGACTTTTCCAATGAAATTCAAAATGCCAGTTGGCAAATTTTAGAACCTCATCATAGAAGAGGTGGGTTATTTTCCGTATCAAAAGCATTAGACCTTGCTGTTGTGGCAGATGCTTTAGCAACAGATAAGGCCAACCAGGTAAAGATCTGGCTTGATAATGGTGATTTTAAGAAAGTTGAAGATGAAGATACAACTGGTTTCAGTATGGAATCAGACGAAGAAATTGCTAAGTTTGTTATTGTTCAACCCTACGTTTTAATCCAATATTTATAGACATATTACTTTATTACACAGTGTGTCTTTTGCAGTCGATTCTAGTCTTATTT
>CAXGOD010000494.1:0-2145 GCA_964011245.1 uncultured Bacteriovoracaceae bacterium
CTTTCAGGAAATATACTAATTGATCGTGGCAATAAAGAGAAGGCCATGAAAACAATGAAATCTATTGAAGCTTATGTTCATGCCAAAAAAGTCGGAATCGTTATTTTTCCAGAAGGACACCGAAATCAAAAAGAAGAGTTACTGCCTTTTAAAAAAGGTGCTTTTTATACTGCTGTTAACTGTCAAATTCCCATTGTTATTTTCTGTGTCTCACAATATGCTCGCCATATGGACTTAAATAAGTGGAATTCAGGTAAGATATATATTAATATACTCCCCCCTATTCAAACTAAGGGACTAACAGAAAAAGATATCCCAGAGCTTATGGAAAGAGCAAGAAAAGAGCTCTCAGAAGGTATTAAAGAAGTTAATAAAAAAGCTGGATATTAATAGATATAATCTAAGTTCAAACTCATCTTGCTAGCTGTATAAACATCTGTCTCTTCTTTAGCAGATTGAGAGTCCATCACAAAATCAAACGTCATATACCATTTAGATGAAACAGGTCTATTCAAGCTTACCCCATAAGAAAGTAAACTTGTAACTCCTCTATCGGAGTCCTCAATATAATTTGTCATTCTGTCGGATATAAATAAGTTTGGGTTTATTAATCCCCATAAAGTAGGAAGAATCCAGTCTACTCTTAGTGTTATAGCATTGGTATTTGATGATTCTGCCTCTGGATATATTGTCATATCAAAAGCTGTATAGAAGAAAAATGTTTGTGATCCCCTATTTACTAATTGCTCCCAAATCAATGAGTTAGTTGATGATGACTCTGTCTCAACCTCCGCAGTAGTGGAAGAGAGCCTATACCTAAATGTTGATGGGTTCCCATCCCAAATTTGAATTCCTTCACTTAGAGAGAAGCTCGTAGTTGAACTTGCTTTAGCTAAAGTATCATCAGCATCTGCATCATCTTCATTAATAGAGTAATCTAGGTTTATATAAAAAGTTGCAGGGGTGTTATTATAAATATGCTCGTAGTTAATTTGGAGACCGGCTTTATACATCCTACTGTTATTTGGTTTTATATACTCTGAATCTGATAAGTATTTTGTATAATCGACTGAGAGCTCAGGGGTTATAGAATAACTTGAACTAGGATAAAGAGTATAACGCCCGAAGAATCCAGTATTCATATAAGCACTTGAGTAATCTTTATCCTCTAAGGCTTCAAGTGAGTCAGCATCAGTGGCATTTACATTATTATTTGTACCATAAAGAGCATTAAACTTTAAAAAGTACCTTGGATCTACCGTTGGGACACCATTTCGCATTTTAAATAACATAAGATCATAACGTCTTTGCACCTTTTTTATTTTTGCTCTAATATCATCTGCCAAATTTGATTTAGAATCGACATCAAGTGCTTTTTCATATTGAGGAACAACATATTTTTTAACAGACTTAAAGGTATTAGGCATCTTTTCAACTTGTTTAAGATATATATCTCCAACCTGCATTCGAGCAGCTTGAAGCACATCTGCTTTTTCTTCATCATCTAGTTTTTCAATGGCATTATAAAAGGATACTGCTTTTTTATAATCTTTTAATTGTTGTGAAATATAAGCAATATAATACAAAGAGACCGCCATCTTATACTTTAGTCTTACAGACTTTTTAAAAGCGATCCTTGCCTCTTTCATTTTGTCTAAAGCATAAAGAGATTGTCCATATTCATAAAAGATATCATTTGTTTTGAACTTTATGTTGATGGCCTTCTGTAGGAACTCGTTTGCAGTTTCAAACTCATTTTGTTTGATGTAACAAAGGCCTTTCCAGTAGTAAACAAGACCTTGAATGTCTGCTCTATTTTTGGCATGATCAGCAACATTTGTTTGAATTTTTTCAAGCCCGGCTAACGCCTCTGAATATTCTCCAGAGTCATACATCTTAAAAATTGCCTCAACAACTTTTTTTGTATTAACGATCCTTTTTTTAGCAAAAGCATTACTTAAAAATAGAATGAGAACTGAAAATAATAATAAGTATCTTAAATTCAAGATAATTTCCCCTAACTAGTTTAAATTATAGTTAATTCTACAATTATAATAAAGTAGGTAGGATCATCTAGAATGTCTGAGTTAATTAGTTACCTTTGTTCACCTTAATGCGCACAGGTGTTCTAGGAACAAAGCCAGC
>CAXGOD010000495.1:0-2136 GCA_964011245.1 uncultured Bacteriovoracaceae bacterium
CACCATCTTGTAGTAGTTCTATTGAAATGCCATTGGGGTCTTTAAAGAATGCCATGCGTCCATCTTTTGGTGGTCTATTGATAATAATGTCTTGTTTGACTAGTTTGTTACAGAATTCGTAAATATTCTCAACTAAGAAGGCAAAATGACCAAAGTTTCTTCCCACTAAATAGTCTTCCGTCTGATCCCAATTATAAGTAAGCTCCAGAACAAAGTCATTTAATTTCAAATTCTCATCATAAGGATTTTTTTCGAATTGTTTAGTAAAGTGCTCTGAAGGCTTAGACTTTAAAAAAACTAAAGTAAACCTTCCCTCGTCATAATCGTTCTGGTGCGTTACTTCAAAATTCATAACTTCAGTCCAAAATTTAATTGATTCTTCGAGGTTTTTAACTCTAATCATTGCATGATAAAACTTCATTCCTTTATCCTTTTAAATGTTTTTGGTATAAGGAATAGTAACTATCTTTATAAAAAATGGAAAGCTTATGACTCAAGATACACAGTATTCAAACTTAAATTACCAATTTTCTGAAATTAAGCATGAATATGGTGGAAATATTCATATTTTAAAAGATCCTTACCTTTTAACGCTTTTAGAGAGAATCAGTTCACCTGAAGTCTCTCAACCAATACTTACCACTTATATAAAAAAAGCTTATCTGGGTCTCTTTAACCATTTGGCCGCAAACTCATTTCAAAGACAACAAGTAACTTCTCCAACAAGAATGATTGAATTCCATAAGGAAGGTGTATATGACGGTGAAGTTATCGATAAAAATTTAAAAGCTGTTTGCGTCGACCTTGCCCGCGCAGGAATGATTCCATCACAGCTTTTCTACGAAGAACTAAACTATATCATTAACCCGGCCAATATTCGCCAAGACCATTTTTATGCAGCAAGAAAAGTTAATGAAAAAAATGAAGTTATTGGTGTCGATATTTCAGGCTCCAAAATCGGAGGAGATATAGATCAAGCCTATGTACTACTTCCTGACCCAATGGGAGCAACTGGTGGAACTATTTGTGAGGCCATAAATTACTATAAAAACAAAGTAGAAGGTAAGGCCATTAAATTTATAACCGCCCATTTAATCATTACTCCGGAATATATCCAAAGAGTAAAGTCCGCTCATCCTGATATTGAAATCTATACCCTTAGGCTTGATAGAGGTTTATCCTCTGAAAAGGCGCTCCAAAGTAATCCAGGAACATACCCAGATGAAGAGAAGGGATTAAACTCAAACCAATACATTGTTCCTGGAGCTGGTGGTGTTGGTGAACTATTAAATAATTCATTTGTTTAAACATAATAAATATTAAAAGGAGTTAATATGTCTGAAATAAAAAGAGTATGCATTATTGCGGGAAAAAGAATTCCTTTTATGCGCTCAAATACACACTACACCGGTCTTTCAAATAGAGAGCTAATGAATCCTGCTTTTATAGCCTTAGTTCATGAGTTAAACCTTCAAGGTAAAGAGATTGGTGAAGTTGCAATTGGAGCTGTTAGTAAACATGCCTACGACTTTGCTCTTGCTCGTGAATGTGTCATGGATAGTGGCTTATCTCCACATACTCCAGCAACTGATCTTCAAAAGGCCTGTGGGACTTCACTAGAGGCAACAATACTGGTTGCTAACAAGATTGCTCTAGGCCAAATCGACTGCGGTATCGCAGGGGGTTCTGACACAAATAGTGATGTTCCTATTGAATTTAAAAAGAAATTTTCGGATCGCTTACTTGCCCTTTCAAATGCAAAAACAATGGGACAAAGACTAAAAGCCCTTAAAGGATTTTCACCAAAAGAGTTAATGCCTAAGATCCCTGCTGTAAAAGAGCCAAGAACAGGAAAAAGTATGGGAGAAAGCTGTGAAGATATGGCCAAGACTTGGAGTATCACTCGTGAAGCCCAAGATCAACTTGCTTTTACTAGTCAAACCAATGCAGCTAAGGCCTATGAAGCTGGATTTTATGAAGATATAGTTATTGAGTTTAAAGGTAAGAAAGTTGATGGAATCCTAAGACCCACTCCATTAGAAAAGCTTGGAAAACTAAAGCCTGCTTTTGACAAGACTTCAGGTAAAGGAACTCTTACTGCTGCTAATAGTACTGCTCTTACAGATGGCGCTTCTT
>CAXGOD010000496.1:0-2099 GCA_964011245.1 uncultured Bacteriovoracaceae bacterium
TTAACAATTAGGGTCTTAATTCAAACTATACTTGCTTTCTCTTCCTTTGTCAGTTAATCAGTAATTTTTATTTTCAACTTTAACCAAATCAGCTTTAACGTAATCTCGAACTAGATTTCTATATCCAGCACCAATAGAATCATCTTTGATATATGTGTTTATATTCTCTTTGATATCTTTGAGCTCAATACCATCCTTAAGGGACTTAAATAAATAAAGTTTATAAAGACCTTGTTTAAGGCTAGTATGTGCTTCATGAGTTTTCATAGCTAAATATTAGCCTAGAAGATTGAATTTTAAAGCTTTAATTTGAAATTTAAAACTATATTAAGCAGTTCTCTTGACGCTTTTTACAGTATTCATTAATTTTTCAAGCAATGGTAGGCAAAATGCTTTTAGACGATCCATAGAGCCCTTGGTCCCAACTGCTTTAAGCTTTATACCGAGTTTGGCCAGGTGTCTTCTAAGTCTATTATTAAAGCCCATTGCGTCAAGCCACATTTGACTTTGCTCTGTTCTAAAAATTATGGACATAGATATAGATACATCTTCAGTTCCATTTTTAACATAATGGCCACTGATGAATGGGATATGGATACCTTCACCAGGTGTGAAGTTGAATTTGTGACCATATTGGTCCATTTCATCCTTCCATGTCAGATCAAAGCTATCGTAATCAGCATAAGCCTCCCGTTGAGCAGGATCCATGACTTTAGGATCAAATTGTGGAAATATTGCAACTTCTTTGCTTCCTCTAAATTGAAAAAGAAAAGTGGTATTTCTATCTAAGTGAAAAGGTGTATAGGCACCAGGAGAGGCAATAAACAGAAAAATCCTAGGACTAAGTACCTTATTGCCAACTTTTCCCTTAAGTTTCATCATTGTTTCTGCATCAGCAATCAAGTCATCATAGAGCTCCTTAAAAGAAGGATCAATTTCAGCACCGTGAACAGCAATATAGGAGTTACTTGTTTTAATATTTTCAATAGTTTCTTCTAAGGTTAAGTTATTTTTATGTGTATTTATTGCGTTATCAAAGTCACCACCAACATGGTTATAGCCTTTAGAGTATTTAACACGATCTCTGGGCATACGAGGAAGCGCTTGGGCCAAATTTTCTATCGTTAATGCCTTATGGTTCAATATTTTATGTGAGAACTTAAAAGGAGTATTATCAAACTTCTCAAAATCAATACCCGAATCGACACATTTATACATCTTTATGTCTCCAAAATTAAATAGATAATTAATTATGGCATAATACAGGCCAGAATCAAGCAAACTGTAAAAATGTAATAGTTGTTAAATTTCATAAAAATACTAAGTTTTTCAGTTCGTAATTATCTTGCTAGCATTTTTAAATAGGGGATATTTATGAAGTTTATAATCGTTTTATTACTATTTGTATTTAAGGCACAGGCCAGTCTTTTTATAACTCCAGACAGTACGAATTCAAAATTTCTGGCCTCTGAATCTAGGTTTCTTATAGATTCGATACCTGTTAAATTTGAATTTAACCATCAAGATATTAACGATAAGCTAGTTCTTGATCTAAAGTTAACTAAAGAAATACAAGTTAAAGCAATTAGATTCAAAATTGAAAAGCAATCTCCCTATACTATTTGGACTGGAAAAATAAGTAATGATCTTTATGGAAAACTCATTATAGTTTATAATAAAGATAGTTTAGCTATTGAGTTAACCGCAGGTGGTAATCATTATTGGTTATTACAAAGAGAAGATGGCTATCATTTAGTTCAATCTATTCCATTAGATAGAAGTGCTGTTGTAAAAAAAGCACAAGACTATATTGATGCTAAAAATATTCATACAGATAATTATGATAAAGCCCAAGTTACGACAAAGTCATCTGATAAGTTTATTGATGTAATGCTTTTATATACAGATGATGTGAAGGCCTATGACACAAATGTAGAAACAGTTCTTACTGCGAGAATGGCTTCTGTAAATCAAGTCTTAGAAGATAGCTGTGTTAATTTTCGTTACCGTACAGTGCATATGGCGTAGATGACACATACTGAGGCTACCTTTCAGGCTACAAATCTCCTTGAATCACCAAGTATTTCAAGTGAATTTTA
>CAXGOD010000497.1:0-2094 GCA_964011245.1 uncultured Bacteriovoracaceae bacterium
TGGAAAAAATCGAAGAACACTACATGCCCCACAATCTCCTTCAGCGCAAACAATCTTTGTTCCAGTAAGACACTGATCGTAACGTAAATATTCAGTTAGCATCATACTGGCCTTATCATCTGTAACACTATGACGCTTACCATTTAGGTAAAATACAATTGAATTTCTCATAAGAAATATTTAACATTACTAGATGCGTAAAAGCAAGTTTGAACTATTGCGTTATGTTTGTAATTGGCCTATGCTAATTCAGATAAAAAAAGGATTATTGAAAATGAGCCTAAAAGCAGCGCTAACCGTATTTTTACTTCTAGTCTTTACTAACAAAGCCTTCTCATACCCGGACGTATGTAAGGGAAGAGAAAGTGAGTTTCAAGATAAAATAAGTACTTTTACTCAAGTCGAATTGAGTGGAAAAACTGTTTTTAGTGGAAGCTCAAGTATTTTGATGTGGAAGAAGACTCACACTTATTTTGAGTCTCTTTACAAAAATATTGTTAAACAAAACTATTATAATAGGGGCTTTGGTGGATCACAAATTTGTCACCTTCTTATAAATTATAAAAAGATCTTCCTAGGAAAAAACAAAAGACAACATCCAGAAAGAATAGTTTTATACTCAGGCGATAATGACCTCGCAAATAACTTAACTCCTAAACAAATTGTTGAGCATTATAGGTTACTTTTGACAAATTTGAGAAACGCAAAGGTGAAAGCCCCAATTTATTTAATTACAGTGAAACCAAGCCCTAAAAGAATGTATATGATCGATCTTATTCAAGAGGTCGGAGTACTTATGAAGCTTGAATTAGAGAAGCTTAAAAATGTTTATGTTATTCATCCTTTTTCGGAGTTTTTTGATGAAAAAGGGGAACTTAAAAAGCATTATTTTTTAGCAGATGAGCTGCACTTAAAGCCCGTTGTTTACAAAATGTGGGCTAAAAAAATAGAAGAGCTTTGGTCAACTAAATAGGAAAATGTTTAAGATGTTTAAAACAAATCCGAAAAGTAACATATGATTTATTTACTAAGTTTTATGGTACCTGGACTTTGTCTTGTTAGCTTATTTTCTGAGCAGTGGTACCTCGTTTTTATTCCTTTTATTTATACTTTTATTTTTATACCATCTCTCGATATTTTTACTTTTAAGTACAGTGGAGCAAAAGCAAATTCTGAAAAAATGGATTATATTCTTTATGCTGTTTGTTTTGCTTACCTTGTTACTTTTGTCATCTTTCTTTTATTAGCTCCAAGTATGTCAATCAGTGAAATCGTTTTTAAAAGCCTAAACATGGGGATTGCTGGTGGAGTAATTGGTATTAATTGTGGTCATGAATTAGGTCATAGATCAAAGTTGTGGGAGCAAATATACGCTAAAATACTTTTGTTTTCGACATCATATACTCATTTTTATATCGAGCATAATAAAGGTCATCATAAAAGAGTAGCTACACTTGAGGATCCAGCAACTTCAAGGCTTAATGAGTCACTTTACGCGTTTCTGCCTAGGTCTATACTTTATGGATGGTTATCTGCGGTTCAAATAGAGAAGAAAAAAAATGGGATTTTGAAGAATAAAGTCATTCACTATGCAGTTTACCAAGTCGCTTTTTTTATAGCATTGTACTTAATTCATGCAAATATACTTATAGCTTTCTTAATTCATTCTTTCATATCTATCTTTCTTCTTGAATCGGTTAACTATATTGAGCACTATGGCATTTTAAGAAAGAAAAAAAACGATCGTTATGAAAAAGTGACTGCGATTCATTCATGGAATTCAAACCACTTGTTTAGTCGTATACACTTATTTGAATTATCTAGACATTCTCATCACCATGCAATTGCAAATAAGCCTTTTTATGAATTAGAATCTATTGAGCAGTCCCCTCAGATGCCTTATGGCTATGCTGGCATGATACTTATGGCCTATATTCCACCACTTTGGTTTAAGGTTATGAATCCTCTAATTACCAAAGAACAAAGAGACTAGGGCACTACCTTAACAACTTTTACACCACCTCTATTATCACGGTAGACAGCGACAAAGACACCGGCTGTTTCACCTGCTGGGTCAAATTCAACTTTTTCATC
>CAXGOD010000498.1:0-2078 GCA_964011245.1 uncultured Bacteriovoracaceae bacterium
GTCATGAGGCGATCGTCCATGACTTAGAAAACTTTAGATTAAAGCTAAATGAGTTTGTTCAATCCATGGTCAATAAAGAAGGTTATCAAGTACTTAAAAACTTCTCTGACCAATTTGAAGAGCTTTTTCAAACTGGAGACCTTGAGGGTTTTGATGAACTAAGTAAGCAAGACAGGTACCTTTCAAGTGAACTTAAAAATGACCTTAAGGCGCTCAATGACCAAATAACCGATCATCTTGTTTCAAGATAGGACAATTTTTCCAAATCTCACTATAACTTTTCAAAAATGTTAAAATTAACCGCTATAATGCTTATCTAGAAATTTTATTCGGAGAAACTATGTTACGTATTTTTTTAATGACAACTCTATTAACTTCAACTGTTGCTTTTGGTAAAGACTTTAAAGGTTATGATATCGATAATGATGAGGTTAATAAAAAATATGAAATAAACTTAACGTCTGGAAAGAAAAAAGATGTTCGCTTCTATAAAGGTTTACGTACAAAAATATATCAGCAATCAATAGACTATGTAATGAAGTCAATTACAAATTTTGAAGATAAATGTAATAATGATTACAAAGATAGAAGAGAATTAATAAGCAAGAAAAAAGACTGTTCTTACCACAATGGAAACCTTGTTGAGTCAAAAATATATAGGAACTTAAAAGAATATAAAAAAGGTGAAAATGAGATAGATCGTTTTCTAGTTGCCAGAAGGATTTATAACAGACAAGAGTTCTCTCATGTTGATCAAATTAGAATATTTGAAACTAAAAATGAAAAAGGACAAAAAGTTATTACTATTAAGGGTGAGATGCTAAAGGATAAACAAGTTAAAAAATACATGAAGCCGCCTGTTGAAAAAGATAGTGTCTTTATCAAAGCTTATTCAGAGTTCAAGCTTACTGAGATAGAAAAAAATAAAACGGAACTTACATACACATTTACGAGCAAGACTGATCATTGGTTATTGAATAAGTCTGTTTCTGTGAGTAAAGTTTTTGAATCAATGGCCAAGAGTATTGATCTTCTTTTTTATTCTATAAAAAAAGAGCTAGTTAAAAACAAACCATCCATAATAAAAAGTACTGCGGTAGCAGTAACTGCTCCATAACTAAAGGGGCAATATTAATTGCCCTTTTTTATTTTCTGAAACAAATCGAACACCTGTGCCTAGTAAGCGTATTGGCTTAAAACTCTCTCCTAGTCGCTTCAAAGCAAGCTCAAGAAATAAGTCAAAATTTAAACTCCCATCGAATTGCGTTTCAATCGTCGTTTTAGAAAAATCATTGAATTTTATTTTTACAAAATTCGATTTTATAAAACGATCATTGTATTTCTGTAGTCGAGAACTCATTTGAGTGTAAGCATCAAACAGTTTCATTTTTATTTCATCAAGAGATAGAATGTCTTCTCGATATGTATTCTCAACACTTAAAGTCTTTCTTTCTGTTGAGGTTTCAACAGATCGATGATCAATACCTCTGGCATAATTATAAAGGTTTGCTCCGTGGCTACCAAAAATATTAATCATATCTAACTTTGAATATTGATGAAGATCACCAAAGGTATCAATATCAAGTAATTTCATTTTCTCTTGGGTAACCTTCCCTACTCCCCACATACTAGATATGGGTACATGCTTTATAAACTCATCTGTATGACCTGGTGGCAAAACAAATAAACCATTTGGCTTATTGTACTCAGAGCCCAACTTTGCTAAGAGTTTATTGTAGGAAACTCCAGCACTAGCAGTTAAACCGGTTTCCTTAAAAATTTTTTCTCTTATCTCTTGGGCCATCCAAGTTGCTGAGTTAAAACAATGATTAGATTCTGCTACATCTAAGTAAGCCTCATCAATTGAAATTCCTTCTATAATATCCGTATACTCAGAAAAGATGTTAAATACTTTTTCGCTGGCTTCTTTATATTTACTAAACTCTGGTTTAATAAATATTAGGTCTGGGCATAATTGCTTGGCCTTAAAACTTGGCATAGCACTCCTAACCCCAAACTTTCTTGCAATATAGTTACAAGTACAAAGAACCCCTCGGCTGCCATCTGGGCTCCCTATA
>CAXGOD010000499.1:0-2060 GCA_964011245.1 uncultured Bacteriovoracaceae bacterium
AAAGATAAGTATTTAAGGTTAAAAAGGAGGGTATTTGTACCCTCCTTTTTTTTGTGTTTTAAAAAAATATTTTTAAACTATTCAATTTTAAGCTTCAACCGGCTTAAACTTGACAACATTGTCAATTTATTGATAATTCTAAAGTAGATACATCTAAATCATTGGGGAAAATAATGAAATTTATTAAACTTACCTTATTAACACTGCCATTTTTTGTCTTTGCAGATATTCCAGTCGTTCCTGTAGATAAAGATCTAGCCGAAACATCTGCTGATGCTTCAACTAGCTCAAGCGAGGTTCAGGCTGAAACTCGATCTATGCAGGTTGGCGGTTACGAGACTTCGGGTTCTTACACATCTGATGAAAATGGAGTTGAAGAAGTTGTTGTTACTGGAATCAGAAGAAGTTTAGAGGACGCAATAAACATTAAACGAAATAATGTTGGGATTGTTGATGCTATTACAGCTGAAGATTTTGGTAAATTTCCCGATGGGAACTTGGCTGAATCTCTTGCTCGTGTTGTAGGAGTAGGAATCGACAGAAGTAATGTTGAAGGTGCAAGAGTTGCAGTACGTGGTTTTGGACCAGAATTAAACTTAGTAACATTAAACGGAAGGCAGATGCCAACTGTTCCAGGTCAATACCAAGGCGGCAGATCCTTTAATTTTGGTGATATCTCTTCACATGGCGTTGCTGCAGTTGAAGTTTATAAATCAGTTAACAGCACATTGCCCTCAGGTGGAATTGGTGCAGCTGTTAACATGGTAACAACAAAGCCACTCAATATTCCTGGTACCTTAACCTCTGCTAGTGTTAATACTTTGTATGATTCTTCAAGCAAAGAGTCGTCAAGACCACTTGAAGCAGCTTTTGTTCACAGCACAAACAAGGGAAATTGGGGATATTCAATTTCAGGTTCTATTCAGGAAAGAAATAATACAGAAGAAGGGACTAGAGAATCAAACTGGCTAACAGTTGAAGACATGGCCGCCATTGAAGGCTACTCAAGAGTTGATAAAAATGCAGCTGGTATCAGTAATGGAAACACCAGAGCAGATGGGAAAACTTTTTATCAAGAGCCAACAGCTTACTTGATTAAAGATAACGACAGAGAAAGAGTTAATGCTCAAGCTACTGTTCAATATGAATTCGAATCTGCGGTTGCTACTTTAGATTACACATATTCTAAAGTGGACTTTAGTTCAAACGGTCAAATGTTTGGATCATGGTTAGGTGGCTGGGGCACAACAGCAGGAACAATCAATGCGAACGGAGCCTATACAGATGTAACTGTAAGCGGACGTGGCTATGACCATCAATTGATTTGGGGTAATACTCAGAGTGAAAATAATTCTCTTGGCTTTAATCTGGCTATTGAGCATTCAGACTCCCTAAGCTTTGAAATTGATTATCACAACTCATCAGCTGAAAAGCTGGGAACAGAGCTTCCAAATGAAATGGGCTTTGTGACACCTGCAGACGCTACCGTTACTCATAAAAATGGTGGGCCATCAGGAATCAATACTTTTACATATTCAAAAGATTTTACAGTGAATGACTTCAGTCATTCGGGTCTTTATTACAGAGATGCAGCTAAAGAAAATAACATGGAGCAATTGCAGATTAAAGGTGAGTGGTTAAATCTTGAAGGAGGCTTTCTTAAGTCTATTCAATTTGGATATTCAACCAATGAATCTGAATTCAGCGATGTTAGGTCTGAGCTTAATACACCTCTAGCACCAGTTGTTGCAGCTTCTCCAAGCTTGTTTACTAAAACTTCATTGGATGGATTCATGGACGGATTCTCTAGGAATGGTGGATCAGGTTATTATTTTGCTATAGATCCAGAAGCAGCTAAAAATGCATGGCAGGTAAATGTTGGCCTTTTTGATGCTGGTCCAGTTGACACCAACGACAGAGTTGAAGAAACCCTGGATTCTCTATTTGTGCAAGCAGACATGGAATTCACTGTTAATGATAAGCCATTGCTTGTTGTTGCAGGTCTTAGATATGAAGAAGCTGAGGTAGTTTCAACAGGCCTTGAGTCTACTCCTACAAAT
>CAXGOD010000500.1:0-2058 GCA_964011245.1 uncultured Bacteriovoracaceae bacterium
TCATCTGTGAACCTGTCCGTTACCCAGATATGGGTTAAGATATCGATATCCTAGAAAGGACTTGTACAGTTATAGTCAGCCGCAAATGAAACTTGAGAGATGAGTGATAAGGCCACCCCTAGAATTAAATTATTCATAGAGAATTACTAAGGAAGTTGATGCGGTTTGAATAGACAGATTATAGAACTAAGTAAAGTTTTCAAACCACCAACGCAACACATTAATAAAAGAACAAGATACATTTATAAAATTTTAATCAGAATTTGTTAAAAAATGATTTACTTGAACAAGGTTTCTCAGTTAAAATGTATATGTGCATTAGAGCACGGAAAGAAAAATTGATTATCAAGGAATTTTAAATGAGTACAGGTAAAGTAAAGTTTTTTAACGAAACTAAAGGTTTTGGTTTTATTACTCCAGACGACGGTGGAGCAGATCTATTCGTTCACGTTACAGCTATTGAAGCTGGTGAGCTTAAAGACGACGACGCTGTTGAGTATGAGCTAGGTGAAGGAAGAAAAGGTCCTTGTGCCGTTAACGTTAAGAAAATTTAATTTAAATTATATATATAACGTTAAACAAGGAGTCGTAAGACTCCTTTTTTTATTTATTTTATTGGTAAATGGTAAAAACCACCGTGCTCATGAGCATGCTTTTGAGTTACCATTCCATAGCCAGAAAATTGTTTATCAGTAAAAACAAAATCCTTACCAAAGCCTGTCGTCCCCCAAGAATTCTTAAAGTAGTATACACCCTTATATGTAAAAGTTTTCATAGATCCATCTTCCATCTTTACAGTTGTTGTTACGATCTTATTGTCATCATAACCTACAACTAAAACCGAATGCCCTGCTGGATTTTCTTGACTCACCTTGCGATCGACAGAACCAACTTCAGGATACCCTACTAATCCTAGGTCCCAGTTATGAGTGTCTCTACCAATACCATATGTGTCTGCATGACGATGATTCCAAGCACCGTAGTAAAATCTCATTCCAAGTGTAACGGGAATACCACTTCTTAACTTCGCTTTAACTTCTGCTGTATTATAAATTCCAAACCATGAACTTTCTAATTGCATGTATTGGTCTCTAAGCTTAGCTGCTTCAGCTCTTGCTGTTACAAACTCAGGGTCATAACGAACAGACTCTGTATCTAAAAGCTCTTCATCACTTAAAGTAAGAAATGATGGGTCTCTATGAATTATTAAACAACTTGTATTAGCATCTCCCTCTAAGTGTCCACACCGTGTTTGGACTTGAGGAATCCATGGGCTACTTTCCCAGTTGTCTCCAATATATGAGTATGTTTTTTCATAAGGAAGGCCGTATCTACTTATTGCTAAGAAGTTTGTATATGAATTTGATCCATCACTTGTTCTATTTCTAACAACTAAGTACTCTAAAAACTCTTCAGAGAAGTCGATACTTGTAGGCATATCTTTTTTAAGTATTAGCATTGTCTCTAACATCGCTGTTGCTGAAAATATGGAACAAGTCCCACGACTAACTTGAGACTTTATCGATGTGGATTTTTTAATTAGATAAAGTGTATTTGATCTCGATTGATTTTTGTTTGAACTATGGACAACTTTAGGATGAACTAGATCAGTATAAGCTGGATCTAAATAAGCTCCATCACTTTGGGCAAATGCCAATTGTGATAATAGTATAGATGCAATGATTGCCAATTTAGTCATTTATGTCCCCTTAGAATTGGCGACACACTATATTAGTAATTTTCAATTGGCCATATACTGTTTATGATCTATTATAATTTCGAACAGTTATATATAGTATTTATCACCAGGAGCAATATCCAGCTTTGAGTTTTTCGTAAAAATACTGATTTTATTCTCACCTATCACCTCTAAACTATTATCTTGAATTGCTATAGCAGAGTTTTCATGGAGAGCAAGCACTGGAAATCCAAACTCATCAACAAACTCTTGAATCTCTACATTTTCTTCTTCTTGGTAGTGGCAGTGAATAGTCCAGTTTCCCAGAAAATTTAGTCCTTGATAACTGATTATCCCTGCTTCATTATCATCACATATAT
>CAXGOD010000501.1:0-2044 GCA_964011245.1 uncultured Bacteriovoracaceae bacterium
ACAACGAGCACCGTCGGTAACGGTGATATAGTCATAAGAATTACATCTTTCAACAGTTGTAGGAACAGTAACTCTTAAAGTTACATTTGATGGTGTTACATCAGTCTTAATAAGAGTTGCACCATTTCCTCCAAGTACAATATCAGTTTGATCTAAGTAAATGACTTGTGAGAAAGCATTTACAGAGGCCATAGCAATTAGGGCAGCAAGAATTTTCTTCATTTTTCCTCCAGTTATTTTTTCCAATAAATATTATTACATCGGTTGTTGCACTCTTTATCAGTGACAGCTTGTTTAGTTGTTGCAAAACGTATCCCACGGGCATCTGCCTCAATATCTTTCCACTCAGCATTTCCAGGAGAAACAAGATCCCAGACTTCTTTTAAAATCCCAAGGCTCATCGTATCGACCGCTGAACATCTAAGAGCAAGTTGGCAAGATAGAGCACAGTGCTTAAATTTATCTGTTGTATTACTAGCTAACTTCTTCTTAAGAGAATTTACATAGTACAATGGGCATAGAATGGTCTGAGAAGAGGCTTTAGCGTGACTTATAGATATAAGTCCCGTAATCGCTATTAATGACCAAATAAGGTATTTACGCATTCAATCTCCAATTCATTTTTGCTAGCTATATCATCAAACCTGATTGGATAGTGAATTGTTGAAATAATTACAAGGGCCCTTTAACCCAATCCTGTACGTGTTAATATACTGTTACCCATAATTAAGAATTTAAGGAACCTGACCTCTATGAAAAAGACTCTCACGCTGCTAATTGCAGTATTCTCGCTTTCTGTTCAAGCACAAGTCTTTGAAATCACTTGCGATTATCAATATGAAACTTATACAAGTGTAGAGGAGCTTACGGATTCGTTTACTATTCTTGGTACAAAAGATGGTTCAGGGCTAATAAACTTTAATACAAATATTAATGATCTACCTGCATATTTTTTTCCGGAAGATAGATATGGAGCTCTTTGGCACAGCAATTCCTCAGTATACTTTAATGCCCAACTTCAAGGAAAGACTCTTCGATATTCATTTATGTTCAATAATTATATTCAAAATAATATGAAGATAATTACTGTCTATAACGAAACAAGAGTTTTAGACATGACAAAGCATTTTGAAGAAGACGAACTTGACTTCGAATATGATGATGGAAAAGTAGTAAGAGCAGAGATCAACAATGGTCCATGGGTGAATAACAACCATGTTCAAATAGACTCCTGCGAAATATCATATTTCAAATAAAAGCTTAAATCTCTTTAAGTATTCAGAACAGTTTTTTCTAACAGGAATAATATTTGCTGGCTTTTTCTTCGCAAAGACAAATGAGTCACTGAGAATAAACCCAGGCTTAATTTCATATTGAAATAATCTTAAAGCTGGTGTTTTTTTGTAAGCCGCTTTGAAGTCACCAATCATCGTTTCTTTATAATCAGTAGAAATAGTTCCTTCTGCCAAAGTGAGGTTACCAGAGTTCTTTCCACCTATATACTTAAATCCAGTATCATGTCTTTCAACTTCAAATGCTTCAGGAATTAAAAAGCAAATATCATGCTTTTTCCAAGTAATGACATGAAAGTTCTGTTGTGAGTTATCTCTGATTTTTAAAACTGTAGAGTATGTTAATAAACCAACTAATATAACGAATGCTGCGATTAATGCTTTTGTTTTCATATGATCCCCGATTAAGAGTGCATCATATTAATTTTTCCACAGAATTTCCATATATACTTTAGTTGAGTTTAGAGTTGGTTCAGTTTCACTTAGTGTTTCTAAGTCTTTTTGCATAGTTGCTGAGTTTGCTTCGGCTCCAAACCTTACTCCAAAATTTGTGGCAACAAGCATTATTCCTGCCTCATAGTAATGCCCAACATAATTTTGATTTTCAGATGCCTTATAGTTGGCTGTATCAGCACCACTATCCACGTAATCATCTCTATCATAGTCTATTTGAAAATCCCCTAGGATTGCGCCAGCACCTAAATAAAAGATTGATCCCAAGTTATATTTAAAACCTAGTCTTGCTTCTGCCA
>CAXGOD010000502.1:0-2038 GCA_964011245.1 uncultured Bacteriovoracaceae bacterium
GGCGACAAGGTCATTACCTGGAGTAATAGTTGGAAGTAATGTTTCCAAAATCTCTAATTGTTTTTGTTGCTCTAGTGCCTCGTTGACTTCTATATAATCAACTATATCCTCATTAGGATTGATCTGTGCTGACTTTTCAAGGACTTCTGCCTCTTCAACAACTACACCTTCAATAGACTTATTCTTAACATCATCTGTCATTAAACAACCTTAAAATACCTGATACTAAGAATGGGATTTATTTGTTGAATGTCAATGCTTTTGAACGATATTTAGCTTTAAATTTTTCATTTAAGTATTTTAAAGCAAAGAGACCAAATCTAAATTTGATTGGAATTTTTACCTTTTTATGTGAAAAGTCTTTAAAAAAGCTTCCTTTATATGTTGTGATCTGTTCAATTAACTCTTTTGTAATAATCTCTCCCATTTTTTCATTCCAAAGGGGAATTAAAAAGAGATCACTTTTTGTAGCAAGCTGAATATTGATATATGTTTTAACCTTATCTTCTAAATGCTTTAGCGCCGCATGATCACTTATATTACTTTTTTTAACATAATCATTTCTAACCCATCGTAAATAACTCTTTGGAAATTCTAAATGAAATTTAGCTGTTACTTTATCCACAACTTCTAAAACTCTATCAATTTCCCCTAATGTAAAATCAAACTTTAATTGAAAGTTTCCTTTATAAACTTCTTCAGACTTTGCCATCGGAACAAGATCAATATTTAATGATTCTTCATAAAGTAAATCCACAACAAATTGTTCATTCTTTGAGACGGCCCAATGTTTCCAACGACTATCAATATTGTCTCTTAAAGAAGCAAGGAGATCCGTATATTTTTCAGAAGAGATAAGTAAATCAGGAACACCTGTCACCATAGCAACAAAGTTCATTGCTTCTAAAATAGGCTCTTCCATTGATTGTGATTTTTGCCATTTTTTTATTTGTGGGATTTGGTTTTTATATTTGTAATCAACAGTATTAAAATGCTTACAATAAAGGTTTTCTAGATCCACTTTTATATCAGTTGAACCAATCATTTTTGGAAATTTTTGACTAAAAACAACATCTGACGTTTTTCTACAAATAAGATCTTCGCATACGACTTTTACAGAATGCTTTTTTTTCTTATATGTAATAAACTTACCTTTATCATTCCATGAAATTTGTCGATTCAAAATATGATTATATATATAACTCATAACAAAAGGGTTATTCAGATAAGGAACCAACATTCTATAGTCATCAGTATCTCCACCCCAAGAGCAAAATGCTCGAAAGTTTTTTAAAGCAAAATTAAATTCATTTTGCTTAGCTTTACGAGAGTTTGTTTTCTTTCTTATCATCTTAGTAAAGTATGGACTCTTCTCGATAGTTGGAATATTGAAACCAGTCTCAGTGTCATAAAGATGATGAAAGTTATTTCTCAATAATTTCAAAGAATAAATTGAAAGATTTTTTGAACAAGTATTGTTTACTAAGTTTTTTACAACATTATCAAATTCATCCTTTGTATATTCTAATTTTTTCATATACTCAATTATGGCCCTCATTGAATAATCTAGACCAATATACTGTAAAGTCGAAACAATACTTCTTTTTGCTACGGACTCTTTCCAGCTATTCAAATAGCGAATACGGTTACTATTTTTACAGCTAAACTGTAAATTAGTCCCTTGGCGATAAAGTCCCATATATTCTTCTAACTTCTTTCTCTCAACATCATTAATTAAAGATTTATCTACGACAGCAGTGTCTGAGAAGACACCACTTAATGGATCAAATTGTTTAATGTCTTTTACATCACCATAAATCAGTCCCTCTAGTGGAACTAAAGCAAATGCACTTCCATGCAAAATGACTAAAAGTGAAATTAATACTTTAATCACAACTTTCTCCTTAAATTGTATAAACTTATCGGCGCTTTTGTTCGATAGGTTAAATATGAAGTATTTAATTTTAACATTAACCGTCTTAGTTACTCAGGTAGTTTATGCTCAAAGTATGTTAGATAGTCATATTAAGGAAAATAG
>CAXGOD010000503.1:0-2017 GCA_964011245.1 uncultured Bacteriovoracaceae bacterium
CATGCTCGACTCAGTTGAGTGTGATGGAAAAATTGTTATCGGTGAGGGGGAAAGAGATGAAGCCCCAATGCTCTATATCGGAGAAAAAGTAGGTTCTGGAAAAGGAATTGAACTAGAGATTGCAGTTGACCCTCTAGAAGGAACAACAATTTGTGCTCATGGTGGATATAACTCTATTTCAGTTATGGCCATTGGTGAAAAAGGTAACTTAATGCATGCTCCAGATACATATATGGATAAGATTGCAGTAGGTCCTGAAGCCCGTGGCGTAATTGATATTAAACTTTCAGCTACAGATAATTTAAAAAGAATCGCTGAAGCTAAGAACTGTAGAGTTCAAGATTTAACAGCAGTTGTTTTAGATAGACCAAGACATCATGATCTTATTGATGAATTAAGAGGTACAGATTGTCGAATTCATTTAATTGGTGATGGAGATGTTTCTGCTGCTATAGCAACAGCATTACCAGACTCTGGTATTGATGTTCTTTTTGGAATTGGTGGAGCACCAGAAGGTGTTATCGCAGCTGCAGCTTTAAGATGTTTAGGTGGAGACTTTCAAGGCGTATTTAGACCCAGAAATGATGATGAAGTTGTTCGTGCTAAAGAAATGGGAATTGAAGATATGAATAAAGTTCTAAATATAGATACACTAGCAAGTGGTAACGTTATGTTTGTCGCTACAGGAGTAACAGATGGAAGTTTACTCGAAGGTGTTAAGTTTAAGCCATGGGGGGCGGTAACTCATTCGATAGTAATGAGAAGCCAATCGGGAACAATCAGACATATCAAAGCTGAGCATCACTTCGATAAGAAACCTAGGTACTAGTATTTAATAAAAGAGATTTTTAAAAAAGGGAGTTTTTAAAATGGCAGGTGCAGATAGAACAGAAACATTTGATGTAAGTGCAGATAAAGTTTATAAAGTTTTAACTAACTACGAAGCTTACCCCGATTTTATGGATGGAGTTAAAACAGTTAACGAACTTTCTAGAGACGGTAATAAAGCTATTGTTGAATACAATATAAATATCATTAAAAAATTTACTTATACAGTTAAGATGACTGAAGAAGAAAATAAATCAGTTTCATGGACTTTTGAAGGTGGAGATCTTTTTCATAGTAATGATGGATCATGGAATCTAAAAGACAATGGTGATGGAACTACAGATGTTACTTATAAACTAGACTTGGACTTTAAGGTTAAAGTTCCTGGAATGATTTCTAAAAAGTTAGTTTCTAGTAACTTACCTTCAATGATGAAGGCAGTTTGTAAAAAAGCAAAATCTTTATAAGGATAAGACATGGAAGAGGATAAAGATAAAAAAAATATTTCTGATATCTTTAAGAAGGTTATAAATACGGGGGTTAGTGCCGCCTTTATGACTGAAGACAAGGTGAAAGAACTTATTCAAGATCTTCCTCTGCCAAAAGAAATGGTTAATGGTCTTTTGGCCAATGCTAAAAATACAAAGGATGATTTTATCACTAGTGTTAAAGGCGAATTAAAGTCATACCTGGATAAAATTGATATCTCAAAGGAAATTGATAGAGTTCTAGATAATTATGATCTTGATATCAATGCAACCATCAAGTTTAACAAAAAGAAAAAGTCACCAACTAAAACGACAGCAAAAGCAAAAAAAACAACCAAAGCAGATGAATAGAATAGAAGAAATCAAAGAAGGTCTCGATTCAGTTAATCAAGACCTTCAAGATTATCCGTCCCAATTAATAGCCGTAACCAAAACCAAACCAACCAGCGATATTCAATTGGCCTATCAATGTGGGCAAAGAGTTTTTGGTGAAAATAAAGTTCAAGAGCTCCTAGATAAAGCACAAGAGCTTCAATTAGAAGATATTCAATGGCATTTTATAGGACATTTACAATCTAATAAGATCAATATGTTAATGAAGGTTCCTAATCTAAAATCTATTCATTCCATAGATAGTATCAAATTATTGAATAAGCTTTTATCAAAAACTCCTGATAAGACTATAGGTGTTTTTTTACAGG
>CAXGOD010000504.1:0-1994 GCA_964011245.1 uncultured Bacteriovoracaceae bacterium
GTTCAAGATCAATATCCAGAATATAAAGATAATTTTATTCCTACTGTTTATAAAGATCTAGTTAAAGATGCTCATGATGAGGCAATCATTCTTTTTGATGATGGTCTAATGGAAGCAAAAGCTTTTGAAAAAGATCGTGATGTTTTAAAAATTAAAATCATAACAGGTGGAGAGTTAAAATCAAATAAAGGGATTAACCTTCCAAATGTAAATGTATCGGCACCAAGTTTTACGCAAAAAGATAGAGAAGATCTTATTTTTGGCCTAAAGAATAATGTTGATTATGTCGCTTTAAGTTTTGTAAGAACTGCTGAATGTATTAAAGAAGTTAAATTTTTACTTCACAAGTTAAGAAAGAATACTCCGATTATTTCTAAAATTGAAAAACCTGAAGCGGTTGAAAATATTGATGAGATCATTAATGTTACTGACTGTATTATGATCGCCCGTGGAGATATGGGGGTTGAGGTTGGAAACCATCTTGTACCAGGTATTCAAAAAGAAATCATCAAAAAATGTAACCTTGTAGGAACGCCTGTTATTACTGCGACTCAAATGCTTGAGAGTATGACAACGAATCCAAGACCAACCAGAGCTGAAGCAAATGATGTTGCTAACGCTGTTTGGGATGGGACAGATGCGGTTATGTTAAGTGGTGAAACTGCTGGTGGTAAATATCCAATTGAAGCTGTAACGATGATGAATAATATTATCGAAGAAGCTGAAAAACAACCAAAAGAAAGACCGTTTTTAAGATATATGAAGCTAAACTCTGTTTCATCTTCAGTTCAAATCGCCGCTTCAATCATCGGTGAAAAATGTGATGCAAAATGGGTTGTTTCTGTAACTCAATCTGGGCATTCATGTTTAAAGATGAGTCGTTTTAGATCTAATATGGAGGTTCTTGGGGTTACTAACTCTAAAGAAGTTATTAGAAAGATGTGTCTATACTGGGGAATAACTCCTTACTACTTTAAAGCTAATGAAGCTGATCTTTCAGAGCTTCAAGAGCAAATGATTGAACAATTAAAAAAGCATGAGCTTGTTCATAACGGAGATAAGATTGTTATCACTCACGGTGATGGTAAGTTCTTTAGACAAGGAACTTCAAATAGTATCCGTGTGGAAATCATTAAGGACGTTCCTAAAGAAGGAACAATGAATAAAGGTCAGGATGTAATCTTAGAAGAAGAGATTAAAGATGGCCGTATTATCCTAGATACCGCTTTATGTGCTTCTTGCCATACATGTGTAAATGTTTGTCCTCATGAGATTTGGGTTGCTAAAGATAATGGCGACACAACAATTGATGCAAATAGAGCTGCTGAATGTGATAAAGATATGGAATGTGTTTCTAAGTGTCCAACTGGAGCTATTGAAATCATCGATACTTGTTTATAGAAAGTGAAACCAATACAGAATATTTCAATTAATGATCTTGAGGCGTTGCAAATTGTAGACTGGGGATATACTACAGAATCTATCCCTACAACATTACCTCAATATGAAACATGGTTGATTAATGGCCATCAAGGTCCTCTAACTTATATGGGGGATCATAGAAAGAGTCTTCGAGAAGATATTAAAAACTTTTTCCCAGAGTTTAAATCAGCTTTGGTGTTTTTATTTGATTACACGTCTTCGGCCAAAAAGAATCAGTTTGATAAAGACTATAAATTTGCCGCTTACACAAAAGGATTTGATGGAATTGATTATCACTACTGGATTAAAGAAAAACTGGATTCATTGGCCCAAAAACTCCATCTTGAAAATTACAAGCTTTCCATTGATGCTCAACCTGTTCTAGAGAGGGATCTGGCCTATCGTTCAGGACTTGGTTGGTTTGGAAAAAATAGCATGTTGATTAATCAAAAACATGGAAGTTTTTTTCTTATTTCAGCTATCTTGTTGGATAAAGATTTGGAGCTTGAAACTAAAACATTGGATACTGATCACTGTGGAAGTTGTACTAAGTGTATTGATGCCTGCCCAAC
>CAXGOD010000505.1:0-1957 GCA_964011245.1 uncultured Bacteriovoracaceae bacterium
AAACTGTTCAATTTCAAGCATAAAGTCACCAGGAGAAAAACCTAGATAGATCCCCTTTTTATCTTTACGCCAAACCTCATTAAAATCCTTGATAAGCTTCTTATCTAAAGAACTGAGTTTTGAATCTAGACGGATAAAATTCCAAAGAATGCTTTTTAATATTATTCCAAAACGAAATGGATTAAATAGAATATTTTGAACCCACTTTTTTTTGATCTTTGAGAGTTTATTTTGATCTACTCCAAGCATCTGCTCCCATACTTCAATATATTTTTCAGTATAAGGGGCCAATCTCATCATTTCATACCAATTAGTTAAGTTATAAAAGACACGACCTTGGTATGTTCCTATTAGATGCTCAAAGACATAAGTCTTATCTTCTACCTTTTTCTTAGACAGGCCTACTCTTAAGGAAGCATTGGTAAATACAGTTTGATAAACGTCTCGAATAATACTTAAAGTCCACGGAGTATTAATGCCAGGAAAACTCTCTACCACATTGCTATTATCTAACAAAATATCTTGCCCAGAGAATGACTTGTTTAAAGTTGTAATTGGTCTTGCTTGAGTAATAAATAATTTACCCGATTTATCATAGGCCCATTCCATATCAACTTCATGTCCATAAAATTTAAATAATGATGTCGCTACAGAAACAAGTTGCGTGATATTCTTGTGATTTAAAACAGATGCTTTACTCTTAGAACTCTTAACCTTTTCTTCTTTAAGACCTCCACTAGGGGCCATAACTAATTTGATCTTTTTTTCTGAGTACTCGCTTTTAACAATATCTTTTTTTATCCGGTCATAGACATAAGTATCAGTTTCAACAATATCAGCAACAATCCCCTCTCCGACACCATAGCCAGCAGTGATAACCGCTTGATTAAAAAAGTCTTTTCCCATCAGAGGATTCACAGTAAACAAAACACCTGATTTTTCACTATCAATCATCTCTTGAACAATAACCGCCACTTTTAATGATTCATAATCTCTACTATTTAGAGCATTATATTGGATAACTCGTTCAGAAAATCCACTGGCCCAGCATTGTTTTATTTTTTGAGCAATCTCAGAGGGATTTACAAATAGATATGTAGAAAGCTGTCCTGCAAAAGAATTATCATGTCCGTCCTCCCCAACAGCAGAAGATCGAACGGCGAAATATTTTGCATCCCCAAACTTGGCCTTAATATCCGCTAGTAACATTTCATTTACATCTAACTTCAAAAAAAGCTTTTCAATCTCAAGGCTAATACTTTTAATCTTCTCAAGGTTTGAGAGATCTACGTCTTTTAAAAGGTCTATAATATCAAACTTGATACTCTCAAAGCTATCCGAATAAACATCACTTGGAACACAACACCATGTAGGGACAGTAACCCCTTGGCTTTCCATTAAGAATAAGTTTTGCGCCTTACCACCCATAGATGACATTGACTCAACCGGACTATTTCTATCCAGTATAGTTTTTACCATTATGCTTTATCCTTTATCCACTTAAGTATATGATTATTATATAAGAATTAATTTTCAGCGACCACTAAACTAGTGACAGGTAATATATGTCTCATGAGTATTTTGAAAATTTAAACTACACCATGTCTAACGAGGATACTCAGCTTGAACATGATCTTCTCCCTCAAGGAACTGGACATGTATTATGTATTGCAGGTAGTGGCAGTCGAGTACTTCCTCTTTTTGCTAAACATCCAAAACAATTAAGTATATCTGACTATTCTATTGAACAATTAGCTCTTACTAAAACGCGGATAGAAACAGTCAGATGTTTAGAGCATCAAGAGTTTTTGGCCTTCTGGGGATACCCTTCTCAAAAAGTAATGGAATCACATGAGAGACAAGAGATTTTTCATAAGCTTGAATTAAATCATAGAGAAAAAGAAATCATGTCTAGCATCTTTAAGAGTAATGAATGGAAGCCTCTGCTTTATAGTGG
>CAXGOD010000506.1:0-1921 GCA_964011245.1 uncultured Bacteriovoracaceae bacterium
GTATTTCTGGCTACCATATGCAAGAGGCTGGAGCTACAGCAGACTTAGAACTTGCTTATACATTAGCGGATGGTCTGGAGTATGTTCGTTCTGGAATATCTGCTGGAATTGATATTGATAAGTTTGCACCAAGGCTTTCATTTTTCTGGGCCATTGGTATGAATTACTATATGGAAATCGCTAAGATGAGAGCGGCGAGACTTCTTTGGTCAAAAATAATTCAAAAATTTGAACCTAAGAATCCAAAGTCCATGAGTTTAAGAACTCATAGTCAAACCAGTGGTTGGTCATTAACGGCCCAAGACGTATTTAATAATGTGACGAGAACTTGTGTTGAGGCTTTTGGAGCAACTCATGGAGCTACCCAATCTTTACATACAAACTCTCTTGATGAAGCCTTAGCACTTCCTACCGACTTTAGTGCAAGAATCGCTAGAAATACTCAACTCTTTATTCAAAATGAAACAGATACATGTAAGATTATCGATCCATGGGCCGGAAGCTACTTCATAGAAAAGTTAACTCACGACCTAGCAGACAAAGCGTGGAAGCATATACTTGAAGTTGAAGAACATGGTGGAATGAGTAAGGCCATTGAAGCTGGAATTCCAAAAATGAGAATTGAGGAAGCAGCCGCTAAAACTCAAGCTCGAATAGATTCTGGAAAACAAACAGTAATTGGTGTTAACAAAGATATTCCAACCTTTGAAGAGGATATTCCTGTTCTTTCTGTAGATAATACTAAAGTTCGTGAAGCTCAACTAAGTCGACTTAAAAAGCTTAAAGAAGATAGAAACTCAGAAGAAGTAAAATCCTGTTTGGATGCCCTTACAGCTGCCGCAAAAAGCGGGAAAGGAAATCTTCTAGACCTTTCTGTTAAAGCTGCAAGGGCCAAGGCAACTGTTGGTGAAATCAGTATTGCCTTAGAGGTTGAGTTTGGTCGTCATCAAGCAACAATTAAAACGATCCAAGGTGTTTATAGAAGCACTGTAGGAAAGGACAATGAAAAAGTGAAAGATATTGAAACAAAAGTTAAAGAGTTTGAAGTAAAAGAAGGAAGGAGACCAAGAGTTCTTGTTGCAAAGATGGGACAAGATGGTCACGATAGAGGTCAAAAAGTAATCTCTACAGCATTTGCTGATCTTGGTTTTGATGTTGATATTGGACCACTATTTCAAACACCAGAAGAAACTGCCAAACAAGCTGTTGAGAATGATGTTCATATTATTGGTGTTAGTTCTCTTGCTGCAGGACACTTAACTTTAGTTCCTGCACTTCAAGATGAATTAAAAAAACTAAATCGTCCTGATATATCAATTGTTGTTGGGGGAGTTGTTCCACCTCAGGACTACGATAAACTATATGACTTAGGTGTACTGGCCGTCTTTGGTCCAGGAACTGTAATAGCTGATGCTGCAGTTGACCTTTTAGACAAATTACAAAATAAACTTGGTTTAAAATAATGAAAAGAAATGAACTAACAGTGGAAGAGTATGTAAATGGAATCGAAGGAGGCGACTTAGCGATTCTTTCCCGTGCTATAACGTTAGTTGAAAGTAAAAGAAAAGATCATCAAATACAGGCCAAAGAAGTAATCCACAGAATTATTGGAAAAACTGGAAAGGCGATTCGTATTGGAGTTTCAGGTACACCTGGAGTTGGTAAAAGTACTTTTATTGAATCCTTTGGAAAACACTTAACAGATAAAGATTTAAAGATTGCAGTTTTAACAATCGATCCAACAAGTCATATTACTGGTGGATCTATCTTAGGAGATAAAACAAGAATGAATAAACTCGCTAGTGATCCTAAGGCCTTTATAAGGCCAAGTCCTAGAGGGTGATAGTTTAGGTGCATCAGTTAAAGAAGATACATCTACTTGCCCCGTGGTATTTTAGAATTCCTGTTGAACACCAATCCC
>CAXGOD010000507.1:0-1921 GCA_964011245.1 uncultured Bacteriovoracaceae bacterium
GAGTTACTTGAAGGGCCATTTTGTGACCTGACTTAGACTCAACTCTTTTGATCTCTCCATAGTTGTCATATGCAACGTTTATCTTACCAACTTTCTTCATTAGTATTTCAACAGGCTTACCAAGAGCATTGTATTTAAACATTAGAGTTCTTGTTTTACCTGTTTTCCCGTCTTTATCTACCATTTGAGTAATTTTACCCTTTCTGTCGTAGATTAGAAGAACAGCTTTTTTCTTACTATTTAAAGCTTTCTTTAAGTTTCCTTTCTTGTCATATTGAAACTTAGTCCAACCTTTGTTGTTTTGAACTTTAGAAATCTTATTTATCTTTTTATCATAATCAATCTTCACAAAGTCACCCTTAGTAGAGTTTTTCTTTGTTAATAACCCTTTAGAGTTGTATTCGAAGTTTGTTACGTGCTTTCCTCTGGCAATTTTAAGAGGCAATCCACAACATTCAGAGTAGATTGTTTCAGTTTTGATACCGTTAATCTTAGTTAAGATTCTATAAGTATAACGAGAACCATCTGGTCTTGTTTTAATTTCATACTCATATCTATTAGTAACTTTTTTGCTATCGAAACCTTTTTTAGAAACTAAAGTCCAGTAATGATCGTCAGTATTCTTTGGATTTGCTCCATACTTATACTTAACAGACTCACCATTTCTATCTTTAATCTCAGAGATAAAGAATGTCTTTGGCTCATATTTCATAACCATTGCGTCTTCTGCTGCACCTTTTGCTCTGTTTGGATTATAAACAACTTTAGTTAAGTTATGATTTTTGTCATAAGCAAACTTATAGTGATTACCAGCGATATCTTTAGAGTAAACTAGGTTTTGCCCGTCATACTTAAAAACTGCTTTCTTTTCACCACTTGACCATAATTTACTGATCATTCCGTTACTGTTCCAAGAAAAGAATACTTGTTTTGCAAATGAATCTTTAATTGAATATAGCTTTTGCTTTTTATAAATAAACTCTACATAGTATCCATTCTTTTCTTTAATCTTCTTTAAGTTACCTGACTTATCAAAGTATTCTACTTTTCCGTCATTCGACTTTCTTTGGTAACCTTTTTTCGTAACTTTTACAGATTGAATCCCTCTTTGATTTGAGAAAAGACTTGTTCCAGCTGCAATTGAAGATTTGATTCCAAAGTTTTTAGCATATGCATGTCTAAGGTCAGCATTGTTTTTTAATCTTTCTAGAAGAGTTTTAGCAGTAGAAGCAGTCATAGGACTTTTCTTTCTCATAGCTTCAATAATTTTATTAGAAGCAGCTACTGGATCTACAGAGTTTTTAGGACAGAATCTAGTTTTACCACCTGATCCATGTTCCCTAATAACAACACAACCATCTGGTGATGGAGTTAATTTCGTTTCGTATAGGTTACCCCATCCAAAACCAAACCATCCAACATTCGTTGATTTAGAGTTATAGGTTCTAGTTATCTCTAACTGTTTACCACTACCAGGAACAACGATATCTGTGTACGAGATATAGAAGTTACCATTTTTCAGGTTTACCCCGGCATTTGCATTAAACGCAAATAAGGCCAACAATAGTACGATAAAACTTGTCTTTTTCATTCCCTTTTCCTTTGGTGCTGAATAAACACTCTCTCTTCTATTGTGATTTATCGGCAATTAATTTACTTAACTTTAAAAAATATTCGCTCTTTACTTAATTTATTTAAACTTTAATGTCAGTTATCTTCAAGATGACGTAACCTCCTAATAAATCGAAGATTAATGCCACTACAAGCATGATATTTCCAATAACAGTGTCGAATAATGGGGCCATTGACTCTGGATCCGATATGGCGAACATCGCACCTAAGGCAAAAGGCATCATAAAGATGACAAGTCCCTGGAAAAAACCTTGGGCCACATATGTCTCAATCTTCTGGGCCAACCTTA
>CAXGOD010000508.1:0-1920 GCA_964011245.1 uncultured Bacteriovoracaceae bacterium
GTCCCCAAAGGTCTTGCATTAAAAGGGCATCTTGTGAAAAAGACATTAGAGCTAGAAAACCGATAAGAATTCTGAAGATAGCAATACCTTCAATTGGCTTTTCAGCAAACCAGAAATTGTCCCATCTTGATTTTACTTCAGATATTTTCATTATGGGCTTACCTCGTAAGTATAATATTCATATTTGTTAAATACATTCTTATCTACCTTAGTCCTATGAGGAACAAGTTCAAGGTCAAAATGGGTGAGTGGTTGCCATCTTCTTCTAAGCGTTACTGAAACAGGTTTCTTTTTAAAGTGGGTAGAAGCTATTTTCTTTAGCACAAATTTTGCAGCATCTTTCCAGAGATAACTTTTACTATCTAACCTAAGTCCGTCAGTCATATACTTTCTGAGTCGCTCTCCATAAATATATCTTTCATATAGAGATTCATCTTCAATATTTAAAAAGTTATAAACATATTCAGTTTCATCTTCAAAAGTAACAATTGCATCAATATAAGCGTTCATCCGCATGGGTTCTGGCGCAAACATGCTCCACCCTCTCCACATACTGAAGTAGTTTTGAATAAATGTAATTGGTGTATAGACATAATTAATTACTGGAGACTTTTGGTCAAACTGAGCTCTCATCATCATCATTAAATTTGCTATGATAAATATAGTAACTAAATATTTCTTAAATGATTGTTTCATATTAAAATGATAACTTAACTTACAAAAAATACAATAGAGCTGTGTAATTAATGCTTAAACTAATATTGTGATTTTTATCATTTAAAAGCGATAAGGAAATCTACCTCTAAAAGCTTTCTTGTAAGAAGTGTAGATTTCTGAATTAACAAATTCAGTTTTATTTTGATCTTCATATTCAAGTTTTTCTAATTCACCTGGTTCCCAAACATACATATTGGCCATTTGAATATAACAATAAGCTTCTTCTTGAGCTTTTTTATAATCATTGTAATTTGTAATAATTGGACAATCAATATCTATAAGTTTTTTCCTTCCATCTTGAAAAGGCCAGTTTCTTTCATTGGCGTCAATAATACGAGTGTCCTTGATAAGCATTCTTTCTAACTCAGAATTAAGCCAATTAGTTCTTGAATGTATATACTTGTTTCTTTTTCTTCCTCAATAATGCTGAAAGTGATTTTACACTAAGTGTACTTTGGTTAGTTAAGGCTGAAATGGATAAAGCTAATAAAAAACGTGTTAAAAAGGGAAGGGCCCCTTTTACAAATGTTGATGAACTAATTTATGAAAGTAGAAAAAACTTAACAGCTGAGTCTTCCATTTTAGAGCTAACACAAGCTTTAAAAAGAACGTGTGAGTTAGAATCTAGTGTTTGCAGTAGTAAAAGACTAGGTGTAGGAACATTAAACAATGTCTTTGAAAAGAAAGGTTTTTAAAAAATATCCACATATCTATTACAAAAGCCCCGGATTAGGGGCTTTTTTATTTACTTTTTTTTTTATTATAAGACAATAAGAGTATGAGAATCATATTTCTATTATTTACCCTCCTTGTGACCAACTCGTATGCTCAGGATTTTGGAGCTGGAAGTGATGGTGTTTGTACTTTTTCAGGTCTTCAGGTTAAGGCCACATGGAATTGTACTGATATAACTGTTACAGGTAATACAACTTTCCCTGGAACAAGTGCTGTTGTCTTAAGAGCAACCGGAGCCGTAACTGTAAATACAGGTTTCACTTTAAGTGTTGCCGGTGCAACTTTGACAGCAGGTCCAGGTGGAAGTAACGGTGGGGATTGCGTTGGTACTTGTGATAAAGTTGATGGATCTGGAACTGGTGCTGGTAGTGGAGGTGCCATTGGCGTCGATGCTGGCTTTAATGGTGGTTCTGGTGGCGGTGGTGGTGCCGGTGGAACATATAATGGAAGCTTCCCCGGGAATAATGG
>CAXGOD010000509.1:0-1887 GCA_964011245.1 uncultured Bacteriovoracaceae bacterium
TATATTTATCGAGACATGGTGCGTCGTAGGCCTATGTAGCGGATATATCTTCGACGAGCTAGATAAAGCCTGCTATTTGTGATAATAAAAACACTATAAGTATTTAGAATTTCATAAAGAGGAAAGATGGAAAAGAAACTTCGTTTTGTAACTGCTGCTAGTTTATTTGATGGTCATGATGTTTCAATCAACATTATGAGAAGACTTCTTCAGTCAAAAGGGGCAGAGGTAATTCACTTGGGGCACAATCGTAGTGCTAAAGATGTAGTTGATGCTGTTATTAGTGAAGATGCTCAAGCTGTTGCCATTAGTTCGTATCAAGGTGGCCATAATGAATACTTTAAGTATGTAAGAGAGCTACTCGATGAAAGAGGTGCCAATAATGTAAAGATTTTTGGTGGTGGTGGAGGAGTCATAACACCTACAGAAATAGCTGCTTTGGAAGAGGCTGGTATTACAAAAATTTATCATCCAAAAGATGGTATGGAGTTAGGTCTTGTTGGGATGATTGATGATATGTTGGAAAAAAGCCAATACTCGACTATTGAAAACTTTGATTTTAATAAATTAAAAGATGATGAAAAACTAAATACAAAAGATCTTGCAAAAGTTATTACATATATAGAGGACAAAGGGGATATTCCTTTTGAAATTAAAGAAGGAAATGTACCCGTTCTTGGAATTACAGGTACAGGTGGAGCAGGAAAATCATCATTAATAGATGAACTTTTACTCCGTTTTCACAGATACTATCCAAATAAAAAAGTTGTACTTATATCGGTGGATCCTACTAAGAAGAAAACTCAAGGAGCATTACTAGGAGATAGAATTCGTCTTGGTAGTGCTTCATATAACAATATCTTTGTAAGATCTCTTGCAACAAGAAATTCAAAAAATGAATTAAGTCCTCAGATTAGAAATGTAGTAAAATTTTTAAAATCCCAAGAAATTGACTTAATACTTGTTGAGACTTCTGGGATAGGTCAAGCGTCGGATGAAATCACAACTGTTTCTGATAAGTGTGCTTATGTTATGACTCCTGAGTATGGAGCCGCAACTCAACTTGAAAAAATTGAAATGCTTGAAGAAGCTGACTTTATTGTTGTGAATAAGTTTGAAAAGCCTCGTAGTGAAGATGCATTTAGGGACATTAGAAAACAATATAGAAGGAATCACGAGCTATTTGCAGGACACCCTGGTAGTCCTGAAGATGATCAATTGCCAATCTATGGAACGATGGCGAGTAAGTTTAATGACTCCGGTGTTAATGCTCTATTTGTAGATTTGATGAGAGCGTTTGAGTTTGATGTTCCAGATGAACAGGGGCAATTAACTCAAGAAAAAATGTCACAAACTAAAAAGGCAATTATCCCTGCGTCTCAAGCACAATACTTAAGAGATATATCTCAAAGTTTACGATTGTATAACTCGGAAACTCAAAAGTTAAAAGAAATATTAAATAACTTAGATGCTTGTAAAAGATCACTTGATTTAGTTAAAGAGAAAAGCTCTAAAGCGGATCTTGAAACTATTATAAAAGAACTTGAGAACTCTGTCAGCTTTGAAGACTTAGAGCTTGTTAAAAAATTTGATGATGCCATTGAGCAATACAAGAATGGAAAATTTACTTATGTTGTAAGAGGAAAAGAAATTAAGGTCGATACAAAATATATATCACTTTCTCAACAATCAATTTCTCGAGTTGGCTTTCCAAAAATTTCCAACATGGGAGATAAAATATTCTTCATGAGAAATCAGAATCTTCCAGGATTTTTTCCTTATTCAAGTGGGATCTTTCCATTTAAAAGAAAAGATGAAGAGCCAAAGAGAATGTTTGCTGGAGAAGGTGGACCGAAAAGAACTAATAAAAGATTTCATTATCTATCT
>CAXGOD010000510.1:0-1883 GCA_964011245.1 uncultured Bacteriovoracaceae bacterium
CACATTAGTACAAGGTGTTCCTCCAATATTAACTTCAAGGTCTTCATGAAGAGCAGCTCCATCTATCGTAAGTTCATCTACTCCAAGCACACCTGCATACTTTGTATTATTACTTGTTGTAAATGGGTCTAGAACTTGAATTGCACTACCAAGACTATGGTCAAGATTATTTGATGTGTTTTCAATATAGAGCTCTTTAGGACCTGCTGTAGTAGCTGGGACTTTAATTTCTATTTCATTTAAGCTTATGTAGTTAATATCAGCCTCTAAAACCTCGGAGCTATCAAGTTCTATAAAAGGTTCTGGTAAGAATCCAGACCCGTTAATAGTTACCCATGTTTCTGTACTAGCACTGACAAACTTACCTTTCCCGTTTGCATCAACACTAACAATATTTGGTGTCGTATTATTGGCCAGTACATTTACATTCCATGTAAACTTTTTTAGAGAAATATCTTTTTCATTTTTTACAACAAAAAATTCCATCGACACCTGATGAGTTTCAGAGACTGTTGAGTCGGCTAATACGAATTTGTAATCCCACCTATCTCCTAAACAAACATTATTATTTTTATTCGCAGGAGTTACAGTACTGCTAGAAGAAATATTAATCCCTCCATCAACTTGGTATTTAACTTTTACATCTTTTGATTCTGAACTAAGTAACGTTGTATCAACACAAAACCTTATAAAATCAGCTCCAACAAAAAAACCATTCTCAGAGATTTTAGTGTCATGAAAGGCATTTACTTGTGTAGTAGTAGGAATTTCTGGAATTAATGAAAAGTCCTTACTTACGTATGACTTCCCAGACAATGAACGAACTTCAACGTCTTCAAGAGTCTTTTTACAAGACCATGATACGAATGTGAGCAGAACTAAAAATACTAATCTCATACGTCTATTTTATCGGTACATAGCCGAGTTCTCTTGACAGTTATTTAAATAAAATACGACTAAAAAAGCTTATGATTCCAATGACTTGAAATGAGTAAAATAGGAAGAAAAATACAACAAAAATTATTGTTTAAAAAAATGCCCAGAATAATACGCAATACTTGGAACTTTTAGATCTCAGCAATAATAAAACTCATTGCTATGATACCAAGAAGATCTAGACCATAGTCAATTAAAAATGCTTTTAAAGTAATTCGTGCAAAAGCATAATGTTTTGCTCCAAGACCTACTAAAATAAATAACCAAGTTCCAAAGGCGATAGTTATAAGTTCCGAGAAGTCTTTTGGTTGAATATGTTTTATGATTAAAAAGAGTCCGTAACTTGCCCACAGAGAACCGATAAAAGCGATTAAATATGGCTGAGGGTCTTTTCTATTTATTGTTTTATGGTCTAAGTTCCAAGCCAACATCCACTGCTTATCAAAAACTCCATACCAAATTCCACCTAAAATAAAGTTTAAAAATGCGGCACCAATTACTAAAGCTGCTTCCATGCTAACCCCTTACTTAAAAAACTTTTAACCAGTAAGCCACCGAAGCCCCATAAAAGGCCAAAAAGATGACACCTGTTAATCGATATAGATCTCTTTTAATAAAGTTTAATACAAGAAGTACAGTTGATCCAATAAACAGAGCAATTAATTCCATTTTAAAGCTTTGAACGATTGGAAACTCGTAAATACCTAGCGATCCCATGATAAAGGCACAGTTAAATAAATTAGAGCCTACAATATTTCCAATGATAATATCTGTATCCTTTTTCTTATAAGCGGCCATAAGAGCTGTAACAAGTTCAGGGAATGAAGTTCCAAAGGCAATAAAGATGGCCGAGATGATATACTGACTAATACCGATGGCCGTACCAAAATCATAGTGCTTGATTGGGTAGATTTCACCTATGAAAACTATAGTCTTACTTTTAACAC
>CAXGOD010000511.1:0-1868 GCA_964011245.1 uncultured Bacteriovoracaceae bacterium
CTCAAGACAACAACGTTGATCTTTCTGAGCTTGCAACTCTAACAGGTTCAGGTGCAGGTGGAAGAGTAAATAAAGAAGACTTTATGAACTTCTTAAGCAATAGAGGATCAGCACCTAAGGCGACACCATCAGCTTCAAGCGGTGGTGGATCTGTTCAACTATCTACTGTTCCAGCATATGGGGCAAGTGAAAAAGTTGAAATCATTCCTATGGATAATATGAGAAAGGCAATTGCTAAGAATATGCAAGCAAGTAAGCTTACTTCTCCACATGTTAATTCTATCGTTGATATTGATATGACAAATCTTGTGGCCATTAGAAATGAAATTAAAGCAGATTTCAAAAAGACAGAAGGTTTTAACTTAACTTTTTCTCATTTTGTTATGTATGCACTTGTTCAAGCTTTAAAAGAATTCCCAACAGTAAATGCTTCTGTTGATGGTGATAATATCGTACTAAAGAAAGATATCAATCTTGGTTGTGCAGTAGCAGTTCCAGGTAATGGATTAATCGTTCCAGTAATTAAAGGTGCTGATAATCTTAACCTTACTGGGATCGCAAGACAGTTAAATGACCTTGCTCTTAAAGCACGTAATAAAAAATTAACAATGGATGATTTAAGTGCAGGTACATACACTTTCACTAATAATGGATCTTTCGGTGTAACAGCAGCAACTCCAGTTATCCTTCAACCACAAGTTGGGATTTTCTGTGTTGGTGCTATCAAGAAGTCTGTTGAAGTTATGGCAGACAATTCAATGGCAATAAGAGATATTATGTATGCAACACATACATATGATCACAGAATCATTGATGGAGAAGTTGGATCTAAATTCTTAATGCATGTTAAGAATACGTTGGAAAATATGGACCCAAGAAGTTTATTATAAATTTATTATAAAAAAGATAAAAAAGTTATAGGCCCCTCGATTGAGGGGCTTTTTTCTGGTTTACTTTATAACCCACCAGCAAAATTTTCTGATAATTCTATTTGGTTCCCATCTGGATCATGGACATAAATAGACTTTGAATTCGGATATTGAATAATTGCTTGGCCATTATAATATCTGACATCGGCTTTGGCCTCTTCTAGTTTTTCAACAATATTTTCTGTGAATTCAATATTAAAACCATAGTGGCCAATATTGTTATTCTTTACTTCTAAATCCTTGTCTTCATACATGCAAAGCATGCCTTTTTGGCTTGTACCAATAATTTTATAAGGTGTACCGTTGTAATCTTCAGCTTCTAGTACCTCGAAGCCAAAGATTCTTTGATAGTAATCTACGCTTTTATCTAAGTTTTTAACTGTTATATTTAGGTGATCAATTCCATTAAATTTAAACATATTTTCCTCCTATGTTTGATATCTGTAATATAAGAGATATGTCTAAGTAACAGAAATTGTTAATATTTATGAGGTGATAGATAATATTGATAAAGACTTGTAATATTAATTAGATTTAGGACACTTATACTATGAAAGCAATAATACTACTCATTTTGACATTCAATGCCTTTGCCTCAGATCCTGTGAACTGGAAGACAAAGAAGAAAGTAGCAGACTTAAAGTCGAAGCTAACTAAACTTCAGCTTAAAGTTACCCAAGATGATGGAACAGAGCCTCCATTTAAAAATGATTATTGGGATAATAAAAAAGAAGGTATCTATGTTGATATCGTTTCAGGTGAGCCTCTATTTTCATCTAAACATAAATATAAATCTGGGACGGGATGGCCTTCTTTCTATAAACCAATAGATAAAAAAAATATTGTTGAAAAAACAGACTTTAAACTTATTTTGCCGAGAACTGAAGTTAGAAGTAAGTTTGGAAATTCTCATCTTGGTCATGTTTTTAATGATGGTCC
>CAXGOD010000512.1:0-1860 GCA_964011245.1 uncultured Bacteriovoracaceae bacterium
AAGCAAAGCACCACCACGAATAAGATATAGACTAATATCTGTTTCGCTTTCCCCTTGATAAAAAGATACGATATCTACATTCTTCTCATCTACAAATTCAACACTTTGCTCGTAAGAGCTACTTAAGAAGACTTCTAGTTCTGTAATATAATCTCTAAGGAGTGCTGCATGTTCGAACTCTTCTTCTTCGGCTTTAATTAACATTAAGTCTCTTAAAAACTGTAAAGATATATTCGATTTTCTCTTTCCTCTAAAAAGATTTAAGGCCATCTCCATAGACTCATCATAATCAGACTTTGAAATCTTCTCCACACAAGGAGCAGAACATTGTTTCATTTGATAAAGAATACAAGCCGTCTTTCTTCCTCTAAACTCATAGATAGAGCAATCTCTTAAAGCAAACGCTTTCGTTACAACTTGAATAACTTTGCCAATATTTGTCCCAGTTGGATAAGGTCCAAATAGCTCAACACCCTTTTTCTTTTTAGGGCGTCTTACATATTCAAGCCTAGGAAAATCTTCGTTACGATTTATACTTATATAGGGATATGACTTATCGTCCTTAAGTCTAATATTGTATTTTGGGCGATGCTTCTTAATTAAGTTATTTTCTAAGACATAAGACTCGGCTTCAGAGTCAGTCATAATAAAATCAAAACTCCTAATATGGCTTACTAAAATTTGTGTCTTTGGAGTTTTTTGTGAGTTACTAAAATAGCTTTTAACGCGACTCTTAAGATCCTTCGCCTTGCCCACGTAGATTACTTCTTCAGCTTTATTCATCATGAAGTAGCACCCAGGTTTTTTGGGCAAAGTATTTGCCTTAGCCAAAAGCTCCTCTATTGTCCTTTTATGTGATGATTCCTTTACTGAGGCCATAAAATCCGATAATATACTATGAGTCTAAAATTCAGGTTTCTCGCGTTATTGCGTCTGTATATAGTTTCTCATAATTTAATTAAGAACTAAAAGGAATTTAAATGTCTAAGTACGAAGCTGGTAAAGAAGTATTATCTTATTGTGGAAAGTGTAAGCTTGCACTTGCTCACGTTATTGTTTCGATGAAAGACGCTAGTACTTTTGGAAAGGTTCAATGTAAGACTTGTAACGCAACTCACGCATATAAAGATCCTGCAACTAAAACAAAAAAAGTTAAATCTAAAAAAGCAACTGGTACAAAAAGAAAGTCTATTTCTGTTGGTGAACTTTGGACTGAAGAATTAGCTAAGTCTAATGGTGAAGCGAAGACATATGGAATCAGAGAAGTTTTTGTTGTTGGTGACTTAATTGATCATAAGAAATTTGGTCCAGGAATTGTTCAAGAGCTTATTGATGGGAAAATTGAAGTTCTTTTTCAACATGAGATCAAAACACTAGTACACGGAATTAAGTAAGCTAGCTTCTTCGTAAGACAGCAAAGTCTGTATTACACTTTCGAAGATGAAGAATCCGACGAACGGGAGGATTCAAAAATTAAAATAAATTAAAAGATTCACAAATAAAAAAGGGACTCAAATTGAGTCCCTTTCTTTTTATATTGAAAGCTCTCGCAAGCCCTCTCTCTTTTTACTTTTCTTAAAAACCAAATCCCCAACCAAGGTTCATTGACATTCCCATATTCGATGGTGAATAAGGTGCATATCCGTAGCCTCCGCCACCCATGCCCATACCACCGCCATAGCCTCCGCCATAACCAGTACTCCATAAGTTTTGAGCTGATTGATTATATGAGTTCTGTAAAGCTGCTTGTTGATAATAGTTACCTTGCTGTAGAGCTTGCTGATTTAATGCATAACTTTGTTGAATATTGCCGTAGTTAGCTCCGTACTGGCCTTGACCATTAGCACCCCAGCCACCGGA
>CAXGOD010000513.1:0-1859 GCA_964011245.1 uncultured Bacteriovoracaceae bacterium
CTTGTCAGGTAACTTGTAAAACAGATATGAAAGTTGCAGTTCCTGAGGAAGTATTTGGTGTTAAAAAGTGGGACTGTTCGGTTAAGTCTAATCATAACGTAGCCACTTTTATTAAGGAATTTGTTGTTCAGCTTCCTGAAGGTGAATCAGTTCCTTTTAAGGCAGGCGGATATATTCAAATTGAAAGACCTCCGGGACTAACAATTAACTATAAAGACTTCAATGTTGAAGAAGAGTATAGAGGTGACTGGGATAGGTTTGATCAGTGGAAATTTGTTTCAACTTGTAATGAGCCAGTTGAAAGAGCTTACTCAATGGCAAATTACCCAGAAGAGAAAGGGATCATTATGCTTAACGTGCGTATTGCTTCACCACCTCCAAGAATGGAACATGTTCCTCCTGGGCTTATGTCTTCTTATATCTTTAGCTTAAATCCAGGTGACCCAGTAACTATTTCTGGGCCATACGGAGAGTTCTTCGCTCGTGATACTGAAAAAGAAATGGTATTCATTGGTGGTGGTGCTGGTATGGCGCCAATGAGATCTCATATCTTTGATCAGTTAAGAAGATTAAAGTCTAAAAGAAAGATGACTTTCTGGTATGGAGCACGTTCTAAAAGAGAAATGTTCTATGTTGAAGACTTTGATATGCTTCAAAAAGAAAATGATAACTTTGAATGGCATACAGCTTTATCTGATGCACTTCCTGAAGATAAATGGGAAGGATATACTGGGTTTATTCATAATGTAGCTTATGATGAATACTTAAAAGATCATCCAGCTCCAGAAGATTGTGAGTTCTACCTATGTGGACCTCCAATTATGAACCAATGTGTAACTGATATGCTTCTTGATCTAGGTGTAGAGCCTGAAGATATTATGTTAGATGATTTCGGAGGTTAATCTTCGTAAGACATAACTGAAAGTAGATAAACTTTTGGAGATGAAGTATCTGACGAATAGGAAGATACAGACACAAGAAGTCGTTAAAATTTTTTTATATAGAAGGCCCCTCGCTTGAGGGGCTTTTTAATGGAAAAATTTTTATTTATTAGGTAATTTCGATTCAAAGAAATCTATAATATTTTTAGGAAGTGTAAGAATCTCTCCGATTTTCGATCCAAAACGACCTCCAACTCCACCCCATTGATTTGGTCCTAGCTCTTTTTCATCATTTTTAGAAAGATTCGACTTAAAATTAACTTTTCCATCAAACATAATGATCTCTGTTTCTTCAAGTAGAGAAGTATTAACTACTAAAAAGTCAGTTCCTCTTACACCAAAGCTAGCAGCTTTTGTAACAAGGCCCATTTCTCCTTTGTTTTTGTGATCATGAGCTTTATGCATACTTTTCATTTTAGAGCTTATCCAACGGCAAATTCCTTGCGTAAAGCGAACTTGCTCCGCAAACTCCTTTTTAGAAAAATCAAGCTCCATACTTGAATTTGGACCTAGAACAATTCTTGTTCCCCAAGTATTAATTTTAAAGATAATTAAAGACTTGTCTCCGGTTTTAAGAACGCCCTTATCCTTTAAGATCGATTTAATAGTTAAAGGCCTACCGTCAAAAGTTACAGCTCCATTTAAACGGTTTATAGTCGTTTCAGAAGCCCAGACAATGTTAGTAAGTAATAAGCTAGATATAATTAATTTTTTCATCTAATTAGTTAAAGCTATTTAAGAGGTATTTGCAAATTATTGCATAGATTTTTTTGATATAGAAATGGAGTTCATCATATCTTTTGTTAGCATCACATTTACTTCTTTAGCCAGATTCGTATCAACACAGATAAGCATTGTTTCGATGTCTGATAGAAAAGATCTATCAGTCATATTATGACTACCGATTGCAACCATGGC
>CAXGOD010000514.1:0-1859 GCA_964011245.1 uncultured Bacteriovoracaceae bacterium
CCCCTTCAGAATCATTTTCTTTAACACTAAAAGCAAAGTATGAAACAAATGCTGCACCTACAACAAGTGCAGATATCAAGGTTCCTACATCTTTAGGTAACCTCTTAGAAGTCTTACCTATTTTTATACCTAGCTCCTCTGCTTTTTGCATTTCTTTATATAGCACTGAATTCTTTTTAGACTTAGAAGCATAGTCTTTCATCTCTTGCCAAGCTTTCTTTGAAGCATGGCCGTTTTGACGACTAAAATCTACCATTGCTGCATTAAAATCTAAATCCTTAGTCTCAGCTTGAAGAAGTTCTACCTTGGCCTTTCCCTTAAGATTAGAGTGGCTAACCTTATCTATTATACCTTTATTTACTGTATGAAATCTCTTATCGAAAATTCTTTTAAACATTCTACTTAAACGCAGATTCTTTCCAGCTGCAGAGTTCCCTAGAGTTACATAGAGCTTTCTCATTAATCTTGCATTATTATAAAACTTCTTAAGTAAGCCAACTGCTTCAGAAATAAACTCTTTTCTCCTGGCAATAACAACGGCCTCAGGGTGAGAGTTAAAAATCTTTTGAATAGTTTTTAAATGGATTACTTTTCTATTTTGAACTATATTTTGGTGTAAATGTCTTTCTGCCTGGGAGACAATTCCTATCTCATCATGCAAATTCTTAAGTGATTGTTTACATAAAGGAGTACAGTTCGCGTTCTTGGCCAGGTCATCAAGTCCAGACTTTATAAACTTATACTTCTCATAATTATTACCAAGCTTTCTATGACTCTTTCTTAGATTCTTATATAATCTTCCTAGATAATCTTTTGCTCCAATTTTATATAACTCATCAATATGTTGGGTTACTAAATACTTTGGGATCCCGTTATCTTTGAAGAACTTTTCATAGTCACGAACATTTACACGAACACCCTTATTGATAACCTTTATCATTTTGGCATAGTTCTCTGCTTCAAGAGCGGCCTTCTCTACATTTCTAAAAAGGCCTCGCCAGTTTCTAATGGCAAGATCAACTTCACCTTTAAACAACTGTCCCTCGATGACCTTAAACTCTTCACGAATTTTCTTCATCATTAGAACATGTTCTTCTCCACCCTTAGTTCTGATCTTTCTGGTGATATTAGTAAGCTTCTCTAGACGATTAAGTTTTCCAATTAGTTTTAAATTTTGTGATGCCTGTGCTTTTGGACCAGGACTAAAAACGTATCCACAAATATCAGCAAAAGCTAACTGTGTAGATAAGATAAATATTAGTAATATTCTGAAATAGTTCATCGCTATACTAATCGGACAAATCTCTTACAAACTATAAAAAACTTCACTTATCAGAGTTAATCAGTATGATTTATGTATGAATTATTGGTTAATGAAGTCAGAGCCTGATGCATTTAGCATACAGGACCTTAAATCTTGTCCTGAACGCACTGAACATTGGGATGGTGTAAGAAACTACCAAGCTCGAAATTTCATGAGAGACGAGATGAAAAAGGGTGATATGGTCCTGTTTTATCACTCAAGTTGCAAAAACGTTGGAGTCGCAGGGATTGCAAAAGTCGTAAAGGAATCTTATCCGGATCATACTCAGTTCGATCCAAACTCTAAATACTATGACGAAAAGGCTTCTGAAGAAACTCCACGTTGGTTTATGGTAGATGTTAAGTGGGTTGAGACCTTTAAAGAAGTTATCCCCTTAAAGCTTTTGAAAGAATGCAAAGAACTTAGGGATATGCATCTAGTAAAAAAAGGAACAAGGCTTTCGATACAACCGGTAACTGAAAAAGAATTTCTCTTTATTACTAGTTTAAGCTGATACCTATATTTTTATAAACAGGTGGAGTTTTATATGCTGGGA
>CAXGOD010000515.1:0-1852 GCA_964011245.1 uncultured Bacteriovoracaceae bacterium
CACCTTTTGTTTTAAAAATTCCAAAAGGTAAATTTTGTATTGGAAAATCACTTCTAAAATAGAAAATGTAATGGCCATGCAGGCTTTGTTTCCTATTGCTAGTGTTACAGAGATGCGCGGAGATAAGTATAAAAAATTATCTAATTTCCAAGTTTGGGAAATAGTTTCTAAAAGAGTCTTAAGCAGTCAATTTTATAAGGAAGATTTAAAGAATTATAATAAAGATGATTTTAATATTGCGGATATTGCTAATGCCTTAGCTTATTATCAAAAAGTAGAATTTCAAGTTAATGATACTCCACTTGATAAATATATAAAGGGAGATCTTAATAAATTGAGTTTAAGAGAGAAAAAAGGAGCAAAGCTTTATTTTGAAAAAGCTCGCTGTGCTCGCTGCCATAGGGGAGAGCTTTTATCTAATAAAGTCTTTCAAAGTATTGGTGTTCCTCAAATTGGTCCTGGAGTAACACAGGATAAAAATGATGAAGGACGATTTCTAATAAATGGTAATGAAAACTCTAAATATGGATTTTTCACTCAGCCGTTAAGAAATGTTGCTATAACAGCACCTTACTTTCATAATGGTGCTTTCAAAAACCTTATGGAAGTTGTTGAGCATTATAATAATCCCAGTCGTTCATTACATAACTTTGACATCAATTTATTGCAAAAAAGATTTGGACGAAGTTACGATGATTTTATTTATGTTGACAGAAATCAATATAACAACTTCTATCGTATACAATCATTACATCCACTATTAAAAAAACCACTGGGTCTTAATGCTGAAGAGAAGAGTCAACTGGTATGTTTTCTAAAAAAATCTTTAACACAAGAAGAGTTTCATTTCAAAATTAAACTTGATGAGTGTTATAAATAGAAAATGATGGACTTATCACTAATGCAAAAAATCCTAAAGATGGCCTTTATGAAAAAAAATAGCGAAGTGGTTTAAGATTATATTTTGCAGTTGTTGAAAAAGAAGATCGAAATAAGACTTTACTTCTTCTTGGAAGCGGCAAGGACAAAGAACAAAATAAGGCCATAATGAAATCGAGGGAAGCCTTAAAAAAATATAAATTGATTAAGGAAGATATTAAATTTAACCCAGACAAAAAATAAGGAGTACTCATGAATGTAGCAAGAAAAATTGAAAATTCTGAGAATTCACATTTAAAAAATAAAAGAATGGGAATTAAAGAGAAGTTTAGAAATCCTCAATTTATAATTGATGAAATTTCTCAATATGTTAAAGAGGGTGATATCGCTGCGAGTACCGACTTGATCTCAGCATATATCTCTAATAGTTTAAAATATAGTAACCAAGCAGACTTTGCAGAGGCTATTGGAACTACGAGACAAACTCTTCACCGAATGTTTGCTCATGAAAATGTAAACCTAAATATTTTCTTTAATGCTATTGAGCAAATATATGATGATGCTAATGAGCTATAAACTTTCTAGGTAGCTTTTAACAAATCCAAGTTTTTCAGAATTGGACTTATTAACTCGTAGTGAAATCCTTTTGTAACTGATGTTATATCCTTATAAATTTAAAAGCTAAGAACTCTTGATACTTACTTAAAAGGGTAAAAAATTATTATTTTAGATTAACGAGTAAAGTACTTAGTCCTAATTATAGCTATTTAGAAGTTTGTAACTTATACATAACTTGCCCATACCTATTAGTGCAAGAAAAAACTAGTGATCCAAGATATTCAGACCTTTACAAAATAATTAACCAGCATTATCGGAAAGTGATCAGTGATAAAGCACTGCAAGGAAAAACTCTACCTTTTCATATTAAAAGGGAGTTTGAACACTACCTTACTTGCGGTATCCATGAGTACGG
>CAXGOD010000516.1:0-1838 GCA_964011245.1 uncultured Bacteriovoracaceae bacterium
AACGTTTGCATCATCTAGAGGAGCATCAACCTCATCCAGTAAACAGAATGGAGACGTTTTAACTAAGAAAATTGAGAAGATAAGAGAAACAGCTGTCATTGCTTTTTCCCCACCACTCATCAGATTGATAGATTGCATTTTCTTACCAGGAGGCTTTGCAATAATATCAATACCACACTCAGTACTATTCAAATCTCCAACAACTTCAAGCCTTGCTTCACCACCACCAAAGATAATTGGGAATACTTTTGTAAACTTACTATTTACTTCATCAAAAGCTTCTTTAAATCTTGTTTTGGATTTTTCATCAATATGATCAATGGCCATTTGAAGATCTTCTAATGATTTCTTTAATTCTTGTTCTTGATCTCTTAAGAAATCATGGCGTAGCTTTTGGCGATCATAATCTTCAATTGCTTGCCAGTTAATCTCACCTAATTTGCTCAGGTCTGATCTATAACGTTTAAATTTTTCTTTTGACTCACGAAGAACTGCAGGGAAACGTTTATCAAAGGCATATTCTTCTTTTTCAAGTTCGATTTGCCCCTCTTCTGTTTCCATTAAAGTCATACCGTCTAAGTTTTTAAGACCTTCTAGTTGTTCAGAAGTTAATTCTAGGAATTTTTTAAGAGTTAATCTTAAGTCGACTCTGTATTTATCAAAACAGTCTTTAACTAAAATTTCTTCATCAATAATAATCTGTTCAACCTTCATATTAAGTTCAACATTACTTTTTTCAATTTTATTGATGGTAGCTGTTAAGTTTTTAACTTCAGTTTCTCTTTCTTGCATTCCTGTAAGAAGCTGTGTTAACTCATCACGAACAAGATCAATATAACTTTGTTTTTCGCTCATGACCTCAGCTTCATTTTGATTCTCTTCTTCTAGAGACATCACTGCTGATTCAGACTCTTCAATCTCTGCTTTATATTTTTCAAGAAGATCTTGGTTTGATTCAAGTTTCTCTTTATAACGATCAACCTGAGACTCAACATCAGTGATTTGAGACTTCATATTATCTAATTGAGTTGAATAAGTTTTTGCATTTGCTTGAAGTTGAATTAAGTCACTTCTTTCTACTTCATAAGTAGACTTTAATTCCTCAACTCTTTCTTTAGATTCTGCTAGAGATTCGCTTAAGGCCTCTACTCTATCTGCAAGTGTATCTTTTTTTGTATGAATATCTTCTTCTTGCTCAAGTAATTCCAACTTTGCTTTAGAAATTTCATTTTTTCTATTATTTAAAATATCTAAACGGGAAGATGTCGTGCCATGTGTAGATTCTTTAGATTCTAAAGAAGCTTTTAATGAAACAAACTTAGTATTAGCTTCATTATAGTCTTTTGTTAAAACCTCAAACTCGGCCTTAACCGTAGCGACTGCCTCTGTAAGATCTGAGACATACTGTTCTAACTCTTCTAACTCTTCTTTTTTAATATCATATGCTTCAGTAAGTTCATTAATTAAATTATTTCTTTGAACAACACCAAGACCTTGATCTTCTTCACTGCGTGCTGAAAGCTTTGTTCCATTTAATGTTTTTTCTAAAAGAATATTACCATCTAAAGAAACGATTCCTCTAAAACGAATATCTTTAGAGATTTTAAGAGCTATATCAGCTGTAAGGTTCTCTGCAACATAAAAGCCATTAAAGAAAACTTTTAACTTGGCGCTAAATTCCGAATTATTAACTTTTAATACATCCTCTATAGCAACAACATTATTAAGACCTTTAAGTCCAAGTCTTTCAGCTGTTTCTTCACCACATAACTCAACATTTTCAGAAGGAATTAAGTAATCAAAACTTTTGTCAGTATGATAGATCGGAAGAGCACACG
>CAXGOD010000517.1:0-1830 GCA_964011245.1 uncultured Bacteriovoracaceae bacterium
CCCATCGCCCACTGTTGGTCATGGCAGCGGACACTGGATCTGTCGCCATGAAAACCATAGCAAAAGCAAAACCACCAAGAACAAAATGCCAATGCCAAGGAACTGCAAATAAAGGATTTGAATCACTTCCAATAGCATTAAAAAGAAGTGACGTTGCAATTAATCCAACCAACATCGAAAGCATTATCTTCCATGAGCCAATACCGTTCATAATCATCCAAACCGCTCCAACTAAACATAGAAGAGCTGAAGTCTCACCCATTGAACCTGGAATAAATCCTAAGAAAGCATCATTCCATGACCAACCTATAGCTTCAACGCCTCCAACTGCTGCTTGAGCAAGAGGAGTAGCTCCAGTAAATCCATCAACTGCTGTCCAAACTGCGTCACCTGAAATCTGCGCTGGATAAGCGAAGAATAAAAATGCTCTGGCCGTTAATGCTGGGTTAAATATGTTTTTCCCTGTACCACCAAAGATTTCTTTACCAATAACAACACCAAATGAAATACCAACAGCGACTTGCCATAAAGGAATTGTCGGAGGACAGATCAGTGGGAATAATAAACCTGTTACCATGAATCCTTCATTAACTTCGTGACCTCTTATGGTCGCAAAAAGAACTTCCCAAATACCACCAGCAACATTACATACGATAAAAACAGGTAAGAACCATAAGGCTCCATATACCATGTTAGACAGGATGTTTAGTGGATCATGACCTAAACCAATCATTGACATGATTGATGCTCTCCAACCTTCAGCTTCAAAGCCTGAAGAAGCTAGAGCTGCGTTTGCTTGGTACCCACTGTTATACATGGCAAAAATAAGTACTGGTGCAAGTGCCATAGCAACAGTAACCATTGTTCTTTTAAGGTCGATACCATCTCGAAGATGAGTATTCCCTTTTGCAACTGAACCTGGTGAGTAAAGAAAAGTATCTCCGGCCTCAAATAGCGGGTAGAACTTTTCAAACTTTCCACCTTTTTCAAAGTGAGGTTCAACTTTATCTAAAACATCTCTTAAAAACTTCATTACCCCTCCTTCTCAATGATCGTTAGCTTCTCTCTTAAAAGAGATGCATAATCATTTTTACAAGGATCAACATAAGTCATTAATGAAACATCTTCTTCATCTAACTCTAATGCTCCAAGCTTTACACACATCTCAAGGTTGCTTGAGTTTAAGTATCTCGCCATAAAAGTTGGAAGAATATCCATTGGCATAACTTTTTCCATAGAGCCAACAGCAACGATAGACCTATGAGATCCGTTAGTATTTGTATTAAACCCAAACTTCTTACCTAGGAATCGAGATAGATAGATTGGCTTTACAGAAAACTTATCAAAACCTGGACTATGCCATCCCATAAACTCTCTCTCAAATCCTTCTTTCATCAATGTTACTTGAGAATGGAAACGACCTAAGTAGCAAAACTTACCTTCTGAAGTTCTTCCACCAAAAACAGAACCAGAAATAGTTCTCACTTCTTCAGTCTCATGGCTTTCTTCTTTAGTTAGTTCTGTTAAACAAGCCCCGACTCTGGTTTTTACTAGTCTCGGGTTTCTTGCAGCAGGACCAGCAATAGAAATAACTCTTTCTGTAAAAAGGTTACCTGTTTCAAAAAGTTTACCGATAGCAATTACTTCTTGGTAGTTCGTATGCCAAGCAATCTTAGTCATGCTTACTGGATCAATAAAGTGAATATGTGTTCCAGCTAAACCAGCTGGATGTGGTCCATCAAATTTTTGAACCTTAACACCATCAACATCACCACCTGCGATTACAGAACCATCTTTGTAACATAAGTGAACCGTAGCAAACTTAGCTAA
>CAXGOD010000518.1:0-1829 GCA_964011245.1 uncultured Bacteriovoracaceae bacterium
AGTGCCTGTCTTCCAATCATTGCGACATTATTTTACTCAAAAGATAGAAAGTTTTTAAGTCTAAAGAGTCGTGATGGATTAACTAAAAAGCATCATGCACCCTTTACTACAGATGATTATCAAAACTTAGAGATGATACTTATGCAGAATCCTCCAATCTTTGCTGGGGTAGTCCACCCAAAACAAATGGTTGATGCGATAACAAGCGAAACAACAAAAGAGTTCTCACCATATGTTATTAAACAAGCTGCTTATACTAGCTTGAGAATGAACCTTTATAATCAAGACACTTTGAAACTACTTCAGGGAATCAAGTAGCTCTTTCGAGCTACTCGGTTACCAGTTGCATCCGGCGCGGGTCATATGACAAGCTGGATATCCATATGGAGGACCACAACGAGGACCACCGGGACAGTGAGGTGTAGGATGATAGGTTGTGTGTTGGCTAGACTCACATGTTAAATCAATTAACTCAATAGTTCTGTCGTTTTTGTTAATCTTTATATGTCCTTGAATAAAATTAACTCTATAAACTTCTTTTCTTAAAGTAACATCAAAAACAATATCATCAGATAAAAATGTATTATTGTATGTCGTTGTTTTTGGCGTAGTACTAATTTGATCTTGTTCAAATTCATCTGTAAATAAGTATTGGCCAAGGTTTGTTTGTATACTTGTTTCATCTTTGTTTAAAAAATTTATTTTCATCGTTATAACATTTTCATTTACTCCTAGTCCTTTACATTTAAACTTCTCGTAAAACTCAATACTTCCTGCATGCGCCTGATAAATATTTAAAAAACCTAGTATTATAAATCCGATAGTTTTCATTTGCTTCTCCTAGTTAGTGTTTCGGATGAACTATTTATAGGTTTCTTTATATAAGTTGAATAATTCATATAAATGCTATATCTATGATTAATTATGAGTTTACTAAATCAAAATCTTAAAGCCTTTATGGCCATTATTGATAGTGGAACAGTTATCCAGGCGGCTAATACTATAGGCCTTACTCAAACAGGGGTTACCCAAAGAATTCGAGCTTTAGAAAAAGAACTTGGAGTAACCTTGTTTATAAGGTCTCGCCAAGGAATGCGTCCTACAGTTGAAGGGGAAGCGCTTGTAAGATATTGTAGGCGAGCTTGTGAGCTTGAAGGGGAAACCTTGTCTCAAATCTATGGAGAGGATAGCTCTCATGAGATTAGGCTTACATTAAGTGGAGCCAGTAGTATTATGCGCTCTCGAGTGATACCTCAGACAAGCTCTGCTTCATATAATTTTCCATTTTTAAAATTAACTTACGATCTTACAGATACAACGAGTTCTATTCAGAAGTTAAAAAAAGGTGAGTGTGAATTTGCTTTAGTCCCAAGATCAGATGTTATCTTAGAGGTTGATTCTCTTTTATTGAAACCAGAACGTTATATATTAGTAGGACCTTCACGTTGGAAAAATAGGGATCTTAAAGAGGTCATCGAGAATGAAACGATCATAGATTTTGAAGAAGAAGATCCGATGACATTTAATTTTCTTAAAAAGTATAAGCTGCTTAAAAAAGCAAATGCTTCAAGACATTTTGCGAACAATACTGATGCTCTTTCAACTCTTGTTATGATGGGGAATGGATATTCTGTTCTGAGTGAGGAGTTTGCCAATAGTTTAATAAAAAGCAAAAAGCTAATTGACCTTGCTCCGGGGAAGTTCTTAGATTTCGAAGTGGCTCTTTGTTGGTATCCTCGTCCCCAAATGCCTGAATACTTTAAGTTTATTGTGGATAAGCTTAGAAAATAATACCTATTTACGGAAAAGTTACGGCTTGCTATAATGAG
>CAXGOD010000519.1:0-1802 GCA_964011245.1 uncultured Bacteriovoracaceae bacterium
ACTTATGTAACCCAAGGTTTTATTGGAGCTGATGGTACAGGGGCTACGACAACTTTAGGTCGTGGTGGAAGTGATTATTCTGCTGCTTTAATTGCTGAAGCAACCCAAGCAGATGTTTTAGAAATCTGGACTGATGTTGCTGGTATTGCTTCTACAGACCCAAGAATCTGCCCAGATGCAGTAGCTATTGAAGAAATAAGCTATAACGAAGCAAGCGAGATGGCCCAGTATGGTGCTAAGATTCTACATCCAACGACACTTGTACCGGCCATGAGAAATAATATCCCCGTTTTTGTTGGAAGCAGTTATGACAAAGATAAAGCTGGAACATGGATTCGTCATAATGCGACTCATACTCCACTTGTTCGTGCAATAACAAGAAGATCAAACCAGGCCTTACTAAGTATTAGAACTCCAAAGATGTTAAATGCGTTTGGTTTTATGAGTTCAATCTTTGATATCTTTAGTAAACATAGAATCAGTGTCGACTGTGTAACAACATCTGAGATTTCAGTCGCTGTTACAGTTGATCATTCTACAATTGAAAATACAAATTTTATTAATGAGTTAAGAAAAATTGGTGAAGTTCGTTATGAAACAGGTAACGCACTTATCTCATTGATTGGGAATAATATTAGCGAGACAACGGGAGTTGCCACTAATATTTTTAATAGTATTGAAGGGGTTAATGTTAGGATGATGTGTCTTGGCGCTTCTGATTATAATTTTAACTTTTTAGTAAGAGAAGAAGACTCTGATACTGTAATCAAAAAGCTACATAATACTTTTATAAACGGAGAACAAAGTGAAAATAGCACTACTTGGTAAAGGTAAAACTGGTGAGTTTGTACTAAAGCTTAATCCAGACTGTGAAGTCTTTGATACACAGAACCTTCCTACATTCGAAAAATTAAGTAATGTAGATGTTATTATTTCCTTTCTACCGGGGCCTGCCTTTGAAAGTTATATTCCATTATTGATTGAAACGAAAAAGCCTGTTGTAACTGGTTCAACTGGTTTTAACTGGCCATTAAATTTTGATGAAAGGCTTAAAGAAAAGAATATAAAGTGGATTTATGCCAATAATTTCTCTCTTGGAATGAATGTTGTTAAAGAGATGATTAAAACATTATCTAAAGCAAGTAAGCTCTTTGATGAATATACATTTAATATTCATGAAGTTCATCATACTAAAAAACTTGATACTCCTAGTGGCACGGCCATTAGTTTTCAAAACTGGCTGGGACATGAAGCAGGAATTAGCTCTGAGAGGATTGGTGATGTTATAGGAGAGCACGATATTATATTTGATTGTGCTGATGAATCAATAAAGCTATCTCACTCAGCAAAAGACAGATCTATCTTTGCTCGAGGTGCTCTTTGGGCCGCAAAACTAATCAAGGAAGAAAAAGACATACCTTCTGGGTTAAATCATTTTAATAATATTGTAAATAAACACTTAAGCATATGAGGATCTATGGAATTAACTAATCAAAAATTATGGACTGCTTTAGTAACTCCCTTTAATAAGGATTTAACAGTCGATTTTAACTCTCTTAAAAATCTTGTTCAAGAACAAGTTAATGCAAAAAATGGTCTTCTTATTTTAGGAAGTACTGCTGAGGCACTAAACATTGGACTTGCTGATAAAAAGAAGATTGTTGAGTTTGTTCTTAATTTGAAGCCAAATGTACCTGTAATGATAGGTGTTGGAGGACATGACCTTACTGAAACTAAAGCATGGACAGAATATCTTGAAGGTCAAAGCATTGATGCCTACTTGATGGTAACACCTCTTTATG
>CAXGOD010000520.1:0-1785 GCA_964011245.1 uncultured Bacteriovoracaceae bacterium
CAATCATTAAAGTTGCTTTTGATCTTCGTGATGGGGAAAGTGATGAGTTTAGAGTAGTACCAACACAAACATTACCTGATGGGCGTCTATTCCCTTTCCTAGTGGGTGGAGAGCTACCGGCATTGGCATTTAATATTCCTAAAGCCTTTGATGCAACTTTTTATGCAAGCAACAAAGCATTTGGATTTTTTGTTCCTGTTAAGTTTCCGCCTGAAGTTAATTTTAATATTCCAATTAGACTTAAAGTGAATGATAAGAATTATGGTATATTTTCAGCAATTGGAAACGGTCCAGATGGGCATGGGTCAGGATTTATTGTTTTATTAACTTTGGACAATATTAGAAACAATGATGATGCTCAAAAATTACTTAAACTATCAAAGAGATACAAGAAAACACTATTCTAAACATATAATATCATTGGCTTTTAATCTCAATTGCCCTGCTCTTCACATTTGTTAATGCAGCGTGTAACCTTTACAACTGCTATTCAGTCGGACCTCTAAAAACAGTATAATTATTCAAATTAAAACTTATACCCAGAGGGTGAATGAAAAAGCTAATATCTATTTTGGCCATAAGCGCTACACTAGCAAGCTGCGGAAAAAATGTAACCAAAGGAAGCCAGAGCGAAAAAGGTCTAAGTGTTTCTGGTTCTAAAGGTATTAGTAAAGAATATCAAAAGTCAGAAGATCTCATTAAATACATTCGAGATGATTCATTAAATATGGTTAAAGCTGCTCTTATAGACTCAGCTGATCCAAACTACCTATCATTTTCTGGTGAAAGACCACTTGTAGTTGCTGCCCAAGTTGGAAGTACAGTAATTGTAGAACAACTTCTTCGTTATGGAGCAGTTGCAGAGTTGAGAGACGCTCAGGGTGAACTCCCGATTTTTGAGGCGATCAAACATAATAACCTTGGGTCTTTAAAAGCAATTTTAACTAAAACTAAAAATATTAATATTTTAAGCACTAAAAAAGAGTCAGTCCTGATTGCATCTTTAAAAAGAAGTAATCAGACTATGGCCAATATTTTAATAAACAATACCGCAGATATAAATCTTAAAGATCAAGAAGGTAGATCTGCAATTGAAATTGCTAGTGCGCGTGGTTTAAACAAAACTTTAGACCTTCTAATTGATGTTAGAAAGATTAACCATAAAGGTCTAGATGCAGACTTTATTCTAGATGCTTTAAAAAGTTCTTCTAAAGAAACACTAGATTATCTTACTGCTCAATTTATGGTTAAAGACTACTTAAATGGTGCCAATGCTCTTGTATCTGTTTTATTTGTTGAAGACAAAACAAATAGATCTCTTTTGCTAAACAAACTTTTACAGAATGAAATCTCTGCAAATGGAGAAACTCAAGATACTTTAGTTCCCATAATTGAAGCTGTTAAACTAAACGACTTATACTCTACAGACCTCCTTATTAAAAAAGGTGCAGATGTAAACAAACTAGATCAAAAATCTTTAACGGCTCTCATTTACGCTGCTAGAAGTATCAATTACACCCTAGTAGACACACTAGTTCAAAAAGGGGCAGTGACAGAATATGAATATGTAATCAATGAAACAACATATGTTAGAGATACATGTAAATTTGTTCCAAGAGCAACATGGGGAACATCAAGTACAATCAAAAAGAAAATTAAATTAATAAAGCTTAGACTTGGTTGCTAAGCCACTTTATCTTTAGCTCCCCAAGGAGCAACCCAAAATAAAAGTAACATTCCAGGAATCGCTAAAGCAGTACATATATAAAAATAAGATGTGTAACC
>CAXGOD010000521.1:0-1785 GCA_964011245.1 uncultured Bacteriovoracaceae bacterium
CCTGTCTCTGTTACAATATGAGGATGAGGTACTTTGGCGTCATCACAGATGTCTTTTAAAACATAGACAACATCACCAATATAATCATCTAAGGTATAGTTCGTTGATGAATGCCTATTTGAGCGAGAGCCATCATAGTTTAATCCTACACCACCACCAACATCAAAGTATTTTATAGGAGCTTCAAGCTTAATAAGATCAGTAAAGATTCTAGCAGCTTCAGTAAGACTATCTTTTATGGTTCTTATATCTGGAATCTGACTACCTGAATGAAAATGAAAAAGTTCTAATAAGTGTAATTTGTTATTTGATTTTAAAACATCAAGAACTTCTAGTATCTCTGGTATACTTAAACCAAATTTAGCATTTTCACCTGTTGAGTCTGACCATTTACCTGAGCCTTTAGAGCTCAGTTTGGCGCGAACACCTAAGATAGGTTCAACATCCATATCTGCAATTACTTCTAGAATCATAGGTAGTTCAGAAAACTTTTCTATTACGATTACAACTTTATTTCCAATTTTTGAGCCAAGACAGGCAAGTTGTAAATACTCTCTATCTTTATAGCCATTACAAATTGTTAATGAGTTCGGATTCTGATTATAGGCAAGCACAGTAAGAAGCTCAGCTTTAGAGCCAGCTTCAAGTCCATAGTTATAATTTGCACCAACATCTACAACTTCTTCGATAACTTCTCTAAGTTGATTTACTTTGATTGGAAAAACGCCAAAGTATTCACCTTTGAACTCAGCTTCTTTTATAACGTCATTAAATGTTTCATTAATTTTCTTGATTTGTGATCTTAGAATATCGTGGAAGCGAATAACACAAGGAAAGCCAATTCCTTCCTTTTTCATTTCTTCAATAACTTGTGGAATACTAATTTGAGGACCCTTAGGGTTCTTGCTAGGTAAGACTGCTAGTTCACCTTGATCATTTACTGAAAAATAACCTTCTGACCATCGATTAATTTGATAAGCATTGATGGCATCATCAATTGACCACGACTCAAACTTGTCTATCATTCATCTCCCCATACAAAATCTTTGGGGGGATATTAGCTGTGAAGGATCAAATTGAAAACTAAAAGGAAGGCCCTTGTAAAAAATATCGGGGACTTATGCCGTAAAAGAGGAAAAAGCACAAACCCCCGAATATTTTCCCCTTACCGTTTTTCGACGAAATTCTGGGAAAACCAATTTTTAGAGTGCTTTTGTGTTTTTGTAGATTCATCAGTAGAAGTGGTTGGGCCAGAAGCGCAACTAATTAAACTCATGCAAAACAATACGATTAATAACTTCCTCATGAAAACCTCCGTGTTCTCTTGTTAAGATTCCTACCTTAGAATCTCATACCAATAAGTAATGCGAGTTTCATGCCAAGTTTATAGGGGGGTTTTAAGGCCTTTTAGACACCAAATAGCGACAAATGGTGTCAAAAGTATTATTTGACTGAAATGATTTGGTGCGAAAAGTCACCTAGTTATCATCTTTGGTGATGACATCATAATAATAGCGTTGCTCATCAATCGATAAGGGTTTTACGTTATGAACATTTTTCTTTTTTATTCCTTTAGTCCTTATGACATTATCCATTAAGCGTAATTTCTTAGTCATACTTTTTGATGTTAATAAAAGCCAACGGGGAAATTGTTTTTTTAATTCAGCTTGAGGAATTTTTATAAGTTTTGTTTCACAGGTTGCAACAACGTCAGCAGATCTTAATTGTCCATCAAAAAAAGAAAATTCTCCGAAGTATTCCCCATCGTGGAGATAGGCAAGTGGT
>CAXGOD010000522.1:0-1778 GCA_964011245.1 uncultured Bacteriovoracaceae bacterium
GCGGTTGCTGTCGTTGCAGTAGCAGGGGCTATTATTAATAATGCCTCTTGGAAAAACTCAGATGCAGATGTTAAAGAGTTTGTTTCTAATGCAGCTAGTAGATCCATATATGCTTCAGGTATTAAAAGAAATGTACATGATACAGTAACAAAAGATTGGTACAAAAAATGGTTTAAAGAGTACAAACATTTTAGAAGAGAGTATGTCTACCCTTACTTTAAGTCTGGACATGCAAATGATGCAAGAGGTATCACGGGCTCTTTGTCTTCAAATAAAGTTTGTGAAGCTTATGGTTCATCAAGAATATGTTTTAAAAATGCACATGCCACTAAGTATGAAGAGGAAATTAGATTTCTTCTAGATGCAAAGTTTCCAGAGTTTGTTCCTGAGAACGCATATACAAGTGACTCAAAATTCTTAGAAAAAGTTAAAGAAGGTTGGATTAGAGGTGTAGCAAAACTTAAAGGGGAAAATCCTGGAAAGACTGTTAAAACAAAATGGTTGGATGAAGATCATATTGCTAAACATGAAAAAGAGTTCTTGCCGGATAAAGGTAATTGGGTCCCTGAAGCATTTGATGAAGTAAAAGCATCAAAGTTTTTAAATGGAGTAAAAGAGTATGCTAGATGTATAAAGCTTGAAAGTTGTGGAGCTAAGTATCTAGAGGGGGATGATAAGGATGCATTTGGTTTTGGATTTTTATTTGAAAATGAAAAAGATGTAAATAATTTTGCTGCTTATGTTTTTCAACATCACTTCCATTGGCCTTCAATCTCAACTTCAGGAATGATGGCCTATCCGACTATGGCCATGAGTTCATACTTTGAAGCGATGGTTTATAACTTAAAACTTGTTGGATCTCTTGCGGCAAATCGTGGTCTTAATATGGGAGATTTATACGATAAGTACAAGTCCGACTGGGATAAAAGAAGAGAGGACTATGCACTAGGAGCTGCTGCTCAAATGGGTGGTCAAAGTGGAAACACTAAATATAGTAAAAAGTTTAGAATGAACTTCAAACGTCTAAATTTTAAAACAGGAGTTGGAGTAGGTGACTTTCAAGGTGAAGGCGGAGAGATCACAGGTTCAGGTGGCTTTACAGATTCAGAGATGAAAACAATGCAAAATGGTGTTGATAAGGCCTTAAGAGCAGCTCAGCATACAAAGAAGTCTGCGCATTATATGAAAACTGTAGGTAATACTCCTCGCGGTAAGATTAAAATGAATGCTCAGAAAAAATGGGCAGAGAACTTTTCAGCTCCACTTAATACTATGCCTCTATCAGTAGGTGGAAAGCAACTTGGTATGCTAAAAACAAATAATGTGACTAATAACTATGGAGGAGATGATGCTCCAAAAGGAAAGGTCGCTGCATATGTTCCACCAAAATATGATTTTAGCTCAAGCTATACTCCTCCTTCGAGTGGTTATAATAAGAAGTCCTCTACGAGTGGGAAAGTTCCAAAAAGAGGGTTAGGACCAGATCACTCTTATCTTTTAGAAAGTGCAACAAAAAATCAAGAAATGTTTGAAAGAGATGAGTCCGATTCATTGTTTAAGATTGTATCTAAAGCATATTACAGAAACTTATCACTTATACTTAAAAAACAAGTTGATACTCCACAAGAATCAGGTGTTGGAGAGCTAGAATTAAAGTCTAAAAAGAAAATTAATAAAAGTAAAAAGGATGAGTTAAAACAATTACTCGGAAACTAAGTTTAGGCCCCTCTTATGAGGGGCTTTTTTTATGCTTGATATGCTTTTTGTCTTAAATAATG
>CAXGOD010000523.1:0-1767 GCA_964011245.1 uncultured Bacteriovoracaceae bacterium
TGGACACTAAATGCGAATTTTTTTAAAGATGAAAAACCTTTTGATGGTTTTTTACATAGTAACAATAATAAAAAATTAGCAAAGTTTGATATTGATAATGAAAAAGATGCTCATAGAATAAAAGCAGAAATAATAAATTCTTCAGATAATGGTTTTGATGTTTTAAAAGTTGTAAAGAAAGAAAGAAAAAGGCAGCCAGCAAAGCCCTTTATCACATCTACACTTCAACAAGAAGCATCAAGGAAATTAAGATTTGCCGCGAGAAGAACCATGGGTATCGCTCAAGAGTTATATACAGGAATAGATTTAGGTGAGGGCCCGATTGGATTAATAACTTACATGAGAACAGACTCAATTAACCTTGCTCAGGAAGCTATAGAAGAAATGAGACAAATCATTCCTAAGCTTTTTGGTGATAAGTCTTTGCCTGAGATGGTAAGAATATACGCTAACACATCAAAAAATGCTCAGGAAGCTCATGAAGCTATTAGACCAACCTCATTTGCAAGAACTCCTGATGATGTCAAAAAGTACTTAAATAAAGATCAGTTTGATCTTTACTCTTTAATTTGGAAGAGAACTATTGCGTCTCAAATGAATGATGCGATATTAGATTCGGTTTCAATTGATTTGGGTATTAGTGAAAAAATTTTTAGGGCAACTGGACAATCTATTAAATATACAGGATTTATGCAGGTTTATTTGGAAGGGACAGATGAAGAGGATACTGATTCAGAGTCAAAAATACTACCATCAATGAATGAAGGTGATAAAGTTAAGCTAGAAAATTTAGAGGCGATCCAACATTTTACTCAACCTCCAGGTAGATATACAGAAGCTAGTTTAATAAAAAATCTAGAGAAGGAAGGTATCGGAAGACCGTCAACATACGCTGCGATTATAGAAACACTTAGGTTTAAAGAATACGTAGAGATAGAAAATAGAACTCTAACGCCAACAGGGAAAGGTGCTTCTGCTTGCGCTTTCTTAGATAAGAATTTTAATGATTTTATTAAATATAGTTATACAGCTGAACTTGAAGAAACTTTAGATAAAATTGCTAGAGGGGAAGTTGAATGGGTACCAACAACCGATTCGTTTTATAGATACTTAACTAAAATGGTTGGGGAGACCGAAAAGCTATCACCAGAAGAAAGAAAGCAGGAACGAGTTTTAGGCTTGGATCCAAAAAGTGGACGAACAGTAAGCGTAAGACACGGTCCCTTTGGACCACATGCAATGATTGGTACAAAAGATGATCCAAAAGAAGCTGGAAAACCAAAGAGTGCGTCGTTAAAAAAAGGACAAGATATAGCATCAATAACATTAGAAGAAGCATTAGATCTTTTTGTGATACCTAGATTATTAGGAGAAACCCCTGATGGTGAACATATAACTGCTTGTTTGGGTAGATTTGGGCCATATTTAAATTATGGTGAAAAGAAAAACTTATCATTAAAAGGTTTGGAAGAAAAAGGCCAAGAACCTTATGACCCTTATACAATAACATTTGAGCAAGCACTTCCCCTAGTTGAACAAAAAAAGATAATTGAGGCCAATAAAGTAATACAAGATTTTGAAGAGAATGATATTCAGGTTCTAAATGGAAGATGGGGACCGTATGTGACTGATGGTAATAAAAATGTAAAGGTTCCAAAAGACCAAGATCCCAAAGAACTGTCGCTCGCTGAATGTCAAGAAATGATAGAGAATGCTCCAGAAAAGCGTGGAAGATTTGGTTCAAAAAAGAAAGTAGTAAAAAAGAAA
>CAXGOD010000524.1:0-1763 GCA_964011245.1 uncultured Bacteriovoracaceae bacterium
CCTTTAATGAGTAAGTCCTTCCCATCTTCAGTCAGATGCTGGCAATAGTGCCCAGTTGCTAAAAAGTTAGCTCCAAGCTCCATGGCCTTTTTATAAAACACCTTAAACTTGATTTCTCTATTACAAAGAATGTCTGGATTTGGAGTATGGCCTTTTTTATATTCATCAAGGAAGTATTGAAATACATTCTTACGGTACTCTTCAACGAAATTTAAAGCATAATAAGGAATACCTACTTGATTAGCTATTTTCTCAGCATCTTTAGCATCAATCTCAGAAGTACACTGTCCAGAGTCGTCTTTCTCTTCCCAGTTTTTCATAAAGATACCGATGGTTTCATAACCCATAAGCTTTAAAACCTGTGCACTTACAGATGAATCGACTCCACCACTAAGCCCCACAACAACCTTTATTGCGGAGTTTGCTTGATATTGATCTTCTGTAAGCTCAATACCGATAGAGTCTAAATACTGTAAAGCATCATATTTATTCATGGGAAGTTAATACAGAAAAATGAACCATTTTTCAATCATTTACTTATAAATTTAAAAGAAAACCAAGAGTATTTCGAGCAATAAACTTGAATGAGTTATAATATGTTTCCTGGTTTATGGTCTCTGGAAAGTCATTACCTGATTGGTACTTAGTATTAAAATCATCTTCCCAATTCTGAGTAAGAACAATAGCAGGAAGACCTGCATCCCAAAACCTAAAATGGTCACTATTATTGAAATTATTCTGAGTAAGCTCGAACTTAATATTAACACTGGCTTTGCTAGTTGTTTTAATAAAAGTATTATAAAAGTTCACATCTAAACTTTCTGAATCTGTACTCGTGTCTCGAGTATATACTTTATAATTTTTATATTTTTTTACTTTATCGAAATGTTTAGAGTCATGACCTAGCATTTCAAGATTAACTACCCCAAGTATATTTTCTTTTTCCTTTTTAATTTTTTGTGCATAATCATAAGAACCTAAAAATCCTAAGGACTGAGCATCTAAGAATACAATTCTTACGGAGTGATGAAGTTTTTGATCATAAAGCAGATCAATTAACGATAGAGCGATCCCTACTCCAGAAGCATTGTAATCGGCTCCAGGCATCTTAGACTGTGGATTAATCTTTAGTGTTTTAGGATCATGTGAAACAGTATCATAGTGAGCAGTTATTATTAGTGTCTTCCCACTAGTTCCGTTTCTTTGCCAAATAAAATTTTTACCTTTTTGAGTTGAATATTTATCTAACAAAGACTGCATATAGTTTTTAAAGCTGTTCCATTTTTTATATTCAGGAGTATTTGGTTTGAAAGAAGATACAATCTTTGTATCAAAGTCTTTTTGATACAATGCTTTTCCGATATCTAAGTTTAATTCAAACGAGTCTGCAACAACAGAAGTGTCTGTATCTAACTTATAATTTTTTAGTGTTGCTTGGATAAAATCTTGAATATTTTTATGCCCAACAGTACCAAAGAACCGATTTGGGCGACCTTTGTACACAAGCATCCTCATTGAGTTTACTAATTTTTTCTTAGAATACTTTTTAACATGGTATTTGATATCATATATTGACTTTACTTGTTTGGCTTGAACATTAAAACAAAATAAAAAACAAAAACTAAAACTTATATTCAGAAACTTGTTGCGCATTACTATTTCCATCCTCATCTAATTTTGGTCTATATTCTTTAACACGATCTATAAGGTTGAACTTACCTCTACTCCCCACTGTCCCAAGACCTATAATTTTCGAGCTCCTA
>CAXGOD010000525.1:0-1753 GCA_964011245.1 uncultured Bacteriovoracaceae bacterium
AACTCGCACCTCAACAATTGGCCAGTCTTCGAGCAAGATCTAAGCTTAATCCATTCTGGGAAAGTTATTTCCATGATATTACTGTTGAGCTAAATCGATTGTTTTTTGAAATATTCAGGGAACAAATCAGTGTTAAAGCCGTAAATTTAGAATTAATAGATGTGGAAGGTTACCTAAAGAACTCTAGGCATAGTGTCACTCAGTTCTTTAAGATTTATCCTCATAATACATTTGGATTTTATCAATTACCTTTTGAGACTATAGACTTATTATTAACTCAATTACTTGGTGGGAAGATGGTAAGTGATATTAAAAGGGATTTAACAAATGTTGACCAGGGAATTATTGACATTGTTAGTTTAAAACTTGGAAATGTCTTAGAAAAACCACTAGTAAGAGATAATAGAGAATTGCGTTTTCAATTTATTGATTTAAATGAAGATATACTTATGCATTCACTTAAGAGTAGTAAACAGTATATCTGTGTCCAACAGTATGTTATCCACTTAAAAAACGATTATTATTATTTTGATCTTGCTTTCACTAATAATTTTTTAAATCAATTTAGTCTAATATAAATTTTACCTAGTTCCTAATAATTACATTAATTTTTTCATCTTTTTACAATTTGAACGATAAGTTCTTTGCACACAATAAATAATCAATATGGAGGATTATATGTCAGAAAAATGGACAGCACAGGTACAAGTTAAGTGGACTAAAGATGCACCAGTTTGGGAAAATTGGAATTGGTTGAAAGACTGGAAAGAAGTAAGATGGGCCGCTAGTACCATGGGCGACTGGGATATGACTTTATGGGTTGATGTTAGCACTCCAAAAGATCTAGAGGATTTTGTTCATAATAAACTTTGGTCAAAAAACTGGGTTTCTGATACGAAATCTACATGGACAAAAGAAGTATGGTCCGCACAAACAGCAGCAGCTTAATAGTTATAAAATATATTAAGATAAAATATCAAAGGCCGCATTTTTGCGGCTTTTGTTATTTAGGGCTAAACTAAATATATGAAGAAATGGTTTGTATTTAAAGATGATCAAAAACAGGGTCCTTATTCTAAGAATGAGCTATTCAATTTGTATGAAATAGGATCAATAAATGACATCGATTTAGTACAAGATGAGCAGACCAATCAAACATCAATGTATATAGAGGTTCTAAATGAGCCTGAGACTGAAGCTGAAGCAAAACTTGAACCTGAAGCAAAACTTGAACCTGAACCTGAACCTGAAGTTAAACAAGAAATAAATGATGTTACGCTACCTTCTTTGCCTCTAGATAGTTTTAAAACAAAAACGAATATAACTGTTCAAGATCTTTCTTCAATTGAAGAAGATGAGAATGATGATAATACTCAAAGTTTAATGACTGAACTTTCTGAAGATATTCCCGATACCCAGACAGATATAACAATCCCTGGGCTTCCTTTAGATGATTTTAAAACCAAAACTAATATTACGATTCCAGAGCTTCCACTATTTAATAAAGATGATAAACAAGAAAAGCTAAAAGAGCCCATAGAAAATGATTTTCCTCTTCCTCCAGAAGACTTTGAAGATGAATATACAGAAAAAACAACTCATGAAGATACTGATGAAGATACTCAAGAAGATGATGTTCAAGACAGGGTTCAAGATGATAAGGATGAGTTAGAAGATGATGGTGGAGGCTTAACGAGAGAAGTTGAGTTAGCTAAAGTAGGCTTTAACGAACAAGAAGAAAAAGAGGAGATAG
>CAXGOD010000526.1:0-1749 GCA_964011245.1 uncultured Bacteriovoracaceae bacterium
TTTGATTCGAAGTTATCGTCAGAGCTTTCAAAATCATCGTTTGATTCAAAGTTATTATCTTCTTCGGTAGGTTCCTCAAAAGAAGTTTCTTCTTCTGTAAATGTGTCTTCTTCGGAAAATGATTCTTCACTGTCTTCTAAAGCAGTAAAGTCTGTGACTTCTTCAGTCCCATCGTTAAAGCCTTCTGGGATATTGATATCTGGATCAGTGGCCAAGTCGGCGAATTGATCATCAGCTGGAACGTCAGGAGGGGAGTCATCACTACTTAAAGCAGCTTCAACATCACTTAGATCATCATCGTCTTCACTATGTAAGAACTCTGATAGATCTTCGATCCTTGTTAAATCCTTTTTATCATTATCGCTCAATGATACCCCTTATGCTCCATGACATTGTTTAAATTTCTTTCCAGACCCACATGGACAAGGGTCATTTCTTCCAACTTTAACTGTTTTTCTTCTTACAGGAGCAGCTGCTTGAGCTTCAGCATGTTCAGCAGCTTCTTGTGCTCTTTTATGGGCCTCAAGTTGGGCTTCTAGTTGTGCTTGTTGCTGTTTTTTGATTTCTTCTACTTCTTCAGCAGAATACATTCTTACACTAAAGATTCTTTCAACAGCAGTTCTTCTCACTTGCTCTTTCATTTGTTCGTATAAATCAAAAGCTTCTCTTTTGTATTCTACTAGAGGGTCTTTTTGTCCATAAGATCTAAGGTTAATACCTTCTTTTAGATGGTCCATATTGAGTAGATGTTCTTTCCATAATTGGTCAAAAGTAGAAAGAAGAATTTCTCTTAGAGTTAGTTTGATTTGCTCATTGTCATATTCTGAAAACTTATCCTCAAGTACGTTTTTAGCTTTAAGTTCAATATACTCATCGATATTACTTGAATGCTTATCAGAACATTCATGAACAGAAAGTGGAGTATTACTTGCAAAGATAGTTTTAAATGAGTTATTGATTCCGTCCCAGTCCCATTCGTTCAGAGGAACTTTCTTATCTGGCGTGTACATATGCACAAGCTGTCCAGCAACATCAATTACCATCTCATCAATTAGCTCTCTATTGCCCTCATCATTAAGGATTTCACGACGAAGCCTATAGATAACCTTTCTTTGTTCATTCATAACATCATCAAAGTCTAATAAATGTTTTCTGATATCAAAGTTATGCCCTTCAACTTTTTTCTGTGCCTTAGCAATGGCATTTGAAATCATCTTATGCTCGATAGGCTCATCATCTTTCATTCCCATTCTGTTCATGAAACTTTTTATTTTATCTGAACCAAATATTCTCATTAGATCATCTTCTAGGGATAGAAAAAATCTCGATCCACCTGGATCACCTTGACGTCCTGAACGACCTCTAAGTTGATTATCAATACGACGAGACTCATGTCTCTCAGTTCCTATGATATACAATCCACCAGCATCTTTAGTTTCTTCAGTTAATTTAATATCTGTACCACGACCGGCCATATTGGTTGCAATCGTTACTGAGCCAGGTTGTCCTGCATTTGCTACAATTGTTGCTTCTCTTTCATGTTGTTTCGCATTTAGAACTTCATGTTTTACACCAAGGTCGTTTAGGAAGTTAGAAAGAATTTCTGAACTTTCAATAGTTATAGTACCAACAAGTACAGGTTGGTTTTTCTTATTACATTCAGCAATTAGTTCTGCTACCGCCTTGTACTTAGCCATTTTATTAGCATAGATTAAATCAGCTTGATCATCTCTGATTAGAGGTAGATTA
>CAXGOD010000527.1:0-1749 GCA_964011245.1 uncultured Bacteriovoracaceae bacterium
TTACTATCGTCATCAATATTAACGACTTTCCTTATGCTTGTATCACCAGGTCTTATTCAAGATAAAAACCTAGCGAAAGCTAGACCTGTTGCTCACTGCCAACAACTGAGCTGCCAAGCGACATATGAAGATTCTCTTGGTACCAGCTTTGATGAAGTAAGTGATCACTGCCCTATTGCTGCAGAGCTATAACCACCAATTATATTGCTATAGCTAAATCTTAAGACTAGACTTAAATTATGAAATATTTAAGTTTTGATTTAGAGGCCACGGGCTTAGAAGAAGATGCCCTCATTATTGAATTTGCTATGATTCCATTTTGTACTGAAACTAAAACAATGGAGCGTTCTTTAGCAAAACAATTCTTTATACAATGTCCTTCATTTGAAGAATTAAAACCTAATCTCAATGAGTGGGTTGCAAAAAATAATGAATCTTTAATTCGCAAGGCCCATAGTGAAGGTGTAACTCAAGCTGATTTTAAAAACATCATGCAGGAATACGTAGACAGTAAAGAAGTAAAAGAATATTTCGATAATGAAAGAATCGTTCTTTTTGGAAAATCTATTTCTGCAATAGACCTTCCTTTTTTAAATAGAGATCTCGGTTGGGAATGGATGAACAAACATTTTCATCACAGAAATCAAGACCTTTCTTGTTATGCTTTAGGTCTGATTGATATGGGACTTTTAGAACCTGGCATGGACTCTGGTAATAAGCTAATGGAGTACTTCAAGATGGGTGATGTTGCTCACACAGCTTTAGAAGATGCTGTTAATACTGCACAGATGTATTTCCATCTCCTTGATAAATTTCAAAAGTGAAGAATTCAACAAATTCTATCTTAATGGTTAGACCTGCTCATTTTGGATTCAATTCTGAAACGGCGCTTGATAATACTTTTCAAAAGCGACATCAAGAAAGTGAGTTGAGTATTCAAAGGAAAGCCCAGGAGGAGTTTGAATTATACTCAATCAAACTTAAAAATGCAGGGGTAAATATCCTCATTGTTAATGATTTAGACTCCCCTGTTAAGCCAGATGCTATCTTCCCAAACAACTGGTTCTCAACTCACCCAGACGGATCAGTTTATCTCTATCCTATGAAAACAAATAATAGACGCCTTGAAAGACAAAATCCCGTACTAGCAACACTTGAAAAAAAATTCAATGTACTTACAATAACCGATCTAACTAATAGTGAAGAAGATGACTTATTTCTAGAAGGAACTGGAAGTCTCATATTTAACCATATACATAAACTTTGTTATGCCTGCATTTCCAAAAGAACTGACAAAGATCTGTTTATAGATCACTGTAAACGTCTAGGTTATACACCAATTGCTTTTAATTCAGTAGACCTAAATGGTGATGAAATCTATCACACAAATGTAATGATGTCCGTCACGAGTGAGTTTACCATTATCTGCTTAGAGAGTATTAAGAGTGTTCAAGAACGCGAAGACCTTCTTAACCATTTTAAATCATATGGACAAGATATTGTTAAGGTAAGCTACGAACAAATGAATAATTTTTGCTGTAATGTCCTTGAGCTGCAAGACTCTGAAGGAAAACTGATTCTCTCAATGAGTGAAAGGGCCTTTAATTCCTTTACTCATGAGCAAAAGAACAAAATTCAAAAAACTCATAAAATTCTCCACTCACCACTCTACACTATTGAAGATATCGGTGGTGGTGGGAGTCGCTGCATGATGGCCGAAATATTCTTATCACCTAAAACACCGTGACT
>CAXGOD010000528.1:0-1741 GCA_964011245.1 uncultured Bacteriovoracaceae bacterium
CTATGACCTTAGCTGGCAAAAGTACTTTATGGCATTAAGTATATTGCCATTAACACTATTTTTATTTTCTTTTAAGATTTCTCCTCAGGGTATTAATGAACAGTCAGACGACCAAATAAAACCGTCTACAAAAACTGCAATAAAGCTTGGAATTCTTTTTTCATTCTATGTTGCAAGTGAAGTGCTTGTTTCAAGTAGAATGGTTATTTATTTAAAAGAAATTTGGAAAATGCCCCTTGACCAGGCCAGTAGTTATTTAAGTATCTTTTTCTTTATGTTGCTAGCAGGACGATTATTGTTCGCGGTTATTAAAGTACGCTTTCCACTAATCTATCTTTTACGTGGCTCAGTTGTCGCTACACTCATTTTCTACCTATTAGGAATGTTTGTAGATCCTCTTTTTATGGCAGCAACTGGAGGGACGATGTCATTTTTCTTTCCATGCGGAATGACTTGGCTAAGCACACGTTATGAAAAATCTAGTGATGCCTTAATTGCGACTGTAATGACCTTTGTTGGTGGTGTTATTGTATCAATGCACTATATCGTTGGTACAATTTCAGATATTTATGGCCTCAATATCTCTATGCTGCTCGGCGTCTTTATGCTTTCAGTTGTCTTATACTTTTTACAAACTGAAAAATAGCTTTAGCCTTTTGAACTCCCGATTGCTAGAAATATAGCATATCGGAGGATTTATGCGTTTATTATTACTCTTATCACTTATTGTTTCTAATGCCTTGGCACATTCCCATGGAGAGTTAGATATCAAACAAGGTAGTAATAGAGAGCAAGTTGTTTATGCTTCTTATTATACAGATGAACTTATAAAAGAATTCGATGCTATCTTAGACTATAAGTTACTTTCTCTTGATACTGAAAGTGCGATGTATTCAGATACATATGCAAAAATATTAAGTGCAAGAAGCTTTATTGAAAATTTTAATGGACATGAAAAAGTAATGCAGGTAGCAAATACAGGTTTACTTAGTATAAGAAACCCAAAACTCTATGCAAGAGTTGTAAACGCTATTGATACAACTGCACAAAAGATTATCAAAGATCAAGCTCAAGCAAAAAGCTCAACTCGTAATGATTCTGTTATATATCCTTCAGCAACAAGAGCTGGAAACATCACTGGAAATACTTTTCCAAAAAAAGTATGGTCACTAACTTTTGACGATGGACCACGTTCTAAAAAAACAGCAACTGTTGTTGATAATTTATATAAAAGAAATATTAAAGCAACCTTCTTTATGCTTACTCGTGAGGCCAAAAAATATGAATCAGAGGCTTTAAATGTCATAAATAGTGGAATGAAAGTAGCACTTCATAGTTATACGCATCCTAACTTGAATAAAGCGACAGATAAAGTGTTGGCCTATCAGATTACCCAAGCTAAAAAAGACTTAGAAAATTTATTAAATATAGATACAACAGTTTTTAGACTTCCATATGGAGCAGGGCTTAGAAATACAAAAGTTAGAAAACTAATTGCAAAAAACAATTATGTTCATATATTTTGGAATATCGATACTCTAGATTGGAAAGATAAAGACCCAAAAAGTATTCTTGCACGTACAAAAAAACAAATGAAACTTACTCCTAATGACTCAGGGATCATCCTTTTCCATGATATCCACGCTCAAACAGTTATCGCTAGTGAACTTACTATGGATCACCTTTTAGATAATAACTACAAGATTTGTACTGTTGAAGATGTAATCTCTCATATCAATGG
>CAXGOD010000529.1:0-1719 GCA_964011245.1 uncultured Bacteriovoracaceae bacterium
CTATCTTCATCTGGCAAAGATACTGTCACACCTAAAGCCCCTCCTCGAGGAATAATTGAAACTTTATGAATTGGATCTGTCTTGGGCAATTTAAGTCCTACTAATGCATGACCAATTTCGTGGAACGCAGTATTTCTTTTTTCTTCATCAGAAATTACTAATGATTTTCTCGCAACCCCCATAAGAACTTTATCTTTGGCATTTTCGAAATCTATTGTTTCTAGTTTATCCTTCTCTTCACGAGCGGCTAAAAGAGCTGCTTCATTTACAAGGTTAGCAAGATCAGCACCTGTAAATCCAGGAGTCCCTTTAGCTATAATTTCTAAGTTAACACTCTCATCAAGAGGCGTTTTTTGAGTATGAACCTTGAGGATTCCAAGACGTCCACGCACGTCTGGGCGACCAACTGTTACACGTCTATCAAAACGACCAGGTCTTAGAAGTGCTGGATCAAGAACATCTACACGGTTTGTAGCTGCCATAATGATTACACCTTCATTAGACTCAAATCCATCCATCTCTACAAGCATCTGGTTAAGAGTTTGTTCTCTCTCATCGTGTCCCCCTCCCATACCTTGACCTCTGTGGCGTCCAACTGCATCGATCTCATCAATAAAAATAATACATGGAGCATTCTTTTTACCTTGTTCAAAAAGATCTCTTACTCTTGAGGCACCAACACCAACAAACATCTCAACAAAATCAGAACCTGAGATTGAAAAAAATGGTACACCAGCTTCACCAGCAACGGCTCTAGCAAGTAATGTTTTACCAGTCCCCGGAGGACCAATAAGTAAAACCCCTTTAGGAATCTTACCACCGAGCTTTGTATACTTTCTTGGGTCTTTTAGAAAGTCTACAACTTCTACTAGTTCTTCTTTTGCCTCTTCTACACCACTTACATCTGTAAAAGTTACTTTCTTATCACTTTCATTCAACATCTTGGCTTTTGATTTACCAAAGCTCATGGCCTTTCCACCACCAGATTGAAGTTGTCGTAAAAAGAAAAAGAAAATTACGAATAAAAGAATCATTGGGAACCAATTAATAAAGATCGTCGACAACAACCCTTGTTTTTCTTCTTTTTTATAATTAGGTATTATTCCTTTAGAGCGTAGGATTCTAAAAGTTTCATCTCCAGTGTTACCTGTTAACTCAAAGTATTTTCCAGTTTCATAACCTTCAACGAACTTTCCTTGAATTGTATTATTACCTTGGAAAGTAACTTCTTTAACATGACCTTCTTCTACTGAAGTAATGAATTCAGAATATGTAATATACTTAGCTGCAGGATTCTTCTTTTCCAGAGCTTTCATTAAAAATGCCATGATTAGAATGACCACTATCCATAGGGCCAAGGTCTTTTGTTGTTTCTTCATTAAAACTTCCTTACGCGTTATGTAATCTGACTAAAATCAGACTTTTAAATTCTAATTGTATAAAAGGGACAAATCAAGTTAAGTTCGATGGAAAAGCCTTAGTTTTAGAACTTTGTTTTGATTTTTTTTCTTTGACCACTGACGCAACAAATTAGTTGCACTTAATTGCTGCTTCATTTCAATACTAGATTGATCCAGTACCATAGATAATAACGGATGTTTACGCTTTGAGTAAGTAAAAGACTTATCATTACCAAGCAACTTCACAAGTATGGGAATATTACTTTTTAAATAGGACCTATAGTCCTTTAAGTTTATTTCTACATCTTCATACTCCAGG
>CAXGOD010000530.1:0-1666 GCA_964011245.1 uncultured Bacteriovoracaceae bacterium
AACCTCTTATTAAGTTTTTCTCGAACAGCACCTTGATACGTTTCCTTAAGAGGGGGTATTTTACTATAATGATTTGTATAGTTTTCTTTGTGTTCTTGAAGCTTTTGGATAAGCTTTGTTCCCTCTTCAATTCTAGATTGCTCCAGTTTATCAATGGCCTGATCAAAAGCACTCATCAGAAGACCTTCAAGTTGCTCTTCTTTACTTTCGTCATCCATATAGAAATCATTTCGAAGAAAGTCAGTCGGCCCAAAGTTCATGGCCACACCGATCTTATCAGACACTTCTTTTAGGTCACTAACAAATGCAGCAATTTTATTTTTATCTAAATCAGCAACAGACTTCGTTGTTGTATTATTCTTTTTATAGTTAACATAAACTTCAAAACTACCACGAGAAAACTTAGCTTCAATTTTCTTCTTAAGCTTAATTTCTAAAGCATTAAATATTGAGCCCATTTTAAAACGAACATCTTTAAACCTATTGTTAACTGTTTTCATTTCAACAGAAACAATATAGTTATCACTTTCGCTTTCACCTTTACCAAAGCCAGTCATTGATTGAATCGGCATGTGTATTCCTTTTGACCTATGGTCTTTCTTTTAAAGTTGAGATGGTTTGATTCCCCATTGCTCTAAACTTTTCAAATCTATTATCCATTAATTGTACTTCATCAAGTTTTGAAAGAGTTTTAATTTCCAACTCAATTGCATCAGCTAGTTTATCCGCTGCTAAATGAAGATCTCTATGAGCCCCACCTACTGGTTCAGAAATAATCCCATCGATTATACCAAGCTCTGCCGCTTTATTCGGACCAAGTTGTAATGAGTTTGCTGCAAACTCAGCTTGCTTTGGATCAGACCATAAAATCGAAGCACATGACTCAGGAGAAATAACAGAATAAATTGAATACTCCATCATCAAAACTTTATCAGCGATAGCAATTCCTAAAGCTCCACCAGAGCCACCTTCACCAATAACAACAGCAACGATAGGGACTTTAATTCCAAACATTTCTTCTAAGTTTTCAGCAATGGCCTGAGCTTGTCCTCTCTCTTCGGCACCAATCCCAGGATATGCACCTGGAGTATCTACTAAACAAATAATTGGAATATTAAATCGGCTGGCCATTTTCATAATGCGGATAGCTTTTCTATAACCTTCCGGTGACGCCATACCAAAATTACGTGTGATACGGTCTTGAGTTTTTCTTCCTTTCTCAATCCCAACAACAGCAACTTTCATTCCTCTAAAATGTCCAAAACCTGTAATCATTGATTTATCATCAGAAAATCTTCTATCCCCATGAAGCTCATGGAATTGTTCAATAATCGTATCGATATAATCAACGGTATGTGGCCTTTTTGGATGACGTGATAACTGTACTCTTTCCCAAGAACTTAAGTTGCCATAAATCTCGTGGATCATGTTATCAACTTTCTTTTGAAGAGCTTTAATTTCTTTTGAGATATTAATTCCGGGCTTATCATTTGATTCTTTAAGCTCGCGGATTTGAGTTTCTAATTCGTGTACTGGTTTTTCAAATTCTAAAGTATAGTCCATAAAAAATACCTAATCGATGTAATATAAGTTTAGTCTATGAACTGTACCCTTTTTTGTCGTTTTGATAACCTTCTATCTTTCAGTCCAGCCACCAACTTGACCG
>CAXGOD010000531.1:0-1650 GCA_964011245.1 uncultured Bacteriovoracaceae bacterium
CCCACACTAAGCCTCTGTGGAGCAATGATATAACTTAGTTCGCCATCATCATATTTTATCAGAGCAATAAATGCTGAACGATTTGGATCATATTCAAGTTTTTCAACTGTTGCGGATACATCTACTTTATTTCTTTTAAAATCAATCTTACGATATAATCTTTTATGGCCGCCACCTCTTCTTCTTGCGGTCATTCTTCCTTTATTATTTCTTCCACCAGAACTAGTTAAACCCTCAGTAAGAGATTTGATTGGACGATCAGTTGATAAATGTGATTTATCAACTAAAACTAAACCTCTTTGACCAGGACTTGTAGGTTTGTATGTTTTTAAAGCCATAATCTATACTCCACCCATTACGTCAATAGATTGACCTTCCTCAAGAGTAACAATTGCATGCTTAAAATCTTTTCTCTTGCCCTTAACATTTTTAAAATTAGTAGTTTTACCTTTTCTTCTGAGAGTATTTACAGATTTCACATTTACCTTGAACAAAGCCTCAACACTTTTTTTAATTTCTTGTTTTGATGATTTTAAACCAACCTTAAAGACAACCTTATTACTCTCTGAAAGCATAGATGATTTTTCAGTAACTACAGGGCTCATTAAAACATCAAAATAATTTTTTTCACTCATTGCAGCCTCTCATTCAGCATCTCAATAGAGCTTTTAGTAAGAACTAATTTTTCTTTACGAAGAATATCGTAAACATTAATTCCTTTAATATTTATAAGCTCAAGACCTTTTATATTCTTAATCGCAAGTTCAAAATTTTTATCAAAATCATCGGAATCAATAAATAAAGCATTTTCAATTTTTAGCTTTTTAACTTTTGATAAAAAATCTTTAGTTTTTGGAGAAGATAATTTAGCCTCATCCAGAATTATAAGCTCGTCGTTTTTTACCTTTGAAGATAAAGCATGTTTTAAACCTAATGATCTTATTTTTTTTGGTAGTTTAGTAGAATAATCTCTTGGCTTTGGACCAAAAACAACTCCGCCACCCCTAAAAATATTTGGCTTCCTTGTGCTGTGTCTAGCACCACCAGAACCTTTTTGATTCATAATCTTTTTTGTACTACCTTTTATTTCACCGCGCTCTTTGGTTTTATGAGTACCAGCTCTCCTTTTAGCAAGCTGCCATGTAACAACTCTGTGAAGAATATCGCTACGTGGATCAAGGCCATAAATTTCATCATTAAGTTCTTGAGAAGATTTTTTATCAGAACTCAAACTTACAACATTAACTTTCATTTGAGTCTCCGTTATTTTCAGAAGATTCTATATTTTCTTCAGAATTTTTATCATCTGATATATTTTCATCTTTTTTGACTTCACCTTTAACACTCTTTAAAGCAGCTGGAAGTGGAATATCCTCAGGTAATGATTTTTTTACAGAATCTTTAAGTAAAACCCAACTACCTTTTGGACCAGGAACTGCTCCTTTAACATAAATATAACCTTCATCTGATTCCGTTTTAACAACTTTTAGATTTTGAACTGTTACATTTGCAGCCCCCATATGACCCGCCATTTTTTTTCCTTTAAATACTTTTCCAGGATCTTGGCATTGGCCAGTGGAACCATGACTTCTGTGACTAATAGAAACACCATGAGAGGCTCTTAAGCCACCAAAATTATGTCTTTTCATT
>CAXGOD010000532.1:0-1650 GCA_964011245.1 uncultured Bacteriovoracaceae bacterium
TAGAGTCAATTTTCCCTTTATCGTATACATAATAAGCAAAGAGCTCTTCTAATAATTCAAACTGCTCACTAGTAGAAAGATTAAAAAACTCTCCTTCAATCTTAGGATCAAATTGAAAACCTATTTTTTTATCTCCATAAATCTTTGTTTTTATCGACTCTCCTATTGAGAGTATTTCATAAATCTCCTGTGAATAACCACTAAAAGCACTTTCACCCTGGGTATCTCTTAAAAAGTAATCAAGCTCTTTAATTGGAAATCTATCAATTGCTTCTATAGGTCGATTTTGAATTAATTGAAAAAAAGCGTCTATAACACCTAAATATGGTCCTTTGTAGTCGGTGAAGTAGTTGATCATTTCAACCTCTAATTCGTCTGTCTTAACGGTATTAAAGTAGGCTGTAAGATTAATATCGAGTTTTGATAGCAAAACATCACAGGAATGATTTAAAGCACTCTTATCACTTGTTAAAAACAAGGGTGACTCTGATCTTTGTTTAATTTTAACTGAAAATTCCATATATCCCAAATAAAAGAGGCCCAAAAAGGGCCTCTTATTATACTGCAAAGTCATAAAGACTATTGATGTAAATGCATACCTTCTTCAAGTTGAGGATCACCTGTAGCAACTAACTTGTTATTGCTTAATGCTTTCCCAACGACAAAGATAAATAATCCAAAGTATCCAAGAAGTTGTAAGAACTGAAGAGCTCCATATCCAGAGATACTATCGATTTTATGGTGTTCAAAAATCTTTGGAGCAACCATTAAATATATGTCAATAAAGTGACCTAAAAGCAAAACCATTGCAATCGTTTTAAGTCTTTTAACGTTTCTCTTAGCGCCTCTAGTCATTAATCCAAAAAATGGAACAACAAAATTAAGCCCTAAGTTTAAGAAGAAAACACTATTCCAATGATGGTGTCTTAATACATAGTATTCAGTTTCCTCTGGAATATTGGCATACCAAATAAGTAGATATTGCGATAACCAAATATAGGCCCAAAATACAGAGAACCCAAACATCCACTTACCAAGATCATGAAGATTACTCTCACTTACTACACCATGAAGGTATCCCCAATCTTGAAGCTTAATCACCGCGAGTGTTATAAAAGCAATACCACTTACAAATGATCCAGCAAAGATATAAACTCCAAAGATAGTAGAAAACCAATGAGGCTCAACTGACATTACCCAATCAAAGGATGCAACACTTATTGCTAGTGCAAAGACAATAATACTCATTGCAGAACTTGCAACAATTTTTTGAGTAACATCAACACCTTCATCTTGTTTTCTTGAAAGAGAAAGAAGTCTTTTAGCTGCAAAAATCCATGCCATAAAAATGATAACCATTCGGGACATAAATCCAGCAACATTTAACCATGCTACTTTTTCTTTTAGAATTGGATCATTCATTACGACATCATGATGAGTCCATTCATATAATGAGTGCATTCCAAAATAAGTTAAAAGCATTAAAGCAAAACCATAAGGTAAAAACTTAGTCATAGCTTCTGGAATTCTTTTCATTGGAGTTAACCAACTTGCTTGCAAAACACCCGTAACAGCAAGGAAAAAGATCCCAGATACGGCCATAGTTACAAAGTAAATATTGTTAACTAGGAAGTCTACCCAGCCAACAGT
>CAXGOD010000533.1:0-1579 GCA_964011245.1 uncultured Bacteriovoracaceae bacterium
GATTACAAGTTGAGCATCCAGTGACAGAGATGGTGACTGGCCATGATCTTGTTCGTTTACAAATCTTAGCTGCAGCAGGGCTAGCTTTTGATTTTAAACAAGAAGACATTAAGCAAAATGGTCATTCAATAGAATGTAGAATCTATGCTGAGGATCCTGATAATAATTTTCTTCCTACTGTAGGAAGAATTAAACATATTGGTAAAAGCTCTCTTCAGGGTGTTCGTCTAGATAGCGGATATGCTGATAATACAGATATCTCAGTTAATTATGATCCTATGATTGCAAAGTTAATTGTTTATTCTGCAGATAGAGAAGGGGCAATGGCCAAAATGGACAAGGCCTTAAACGAAATTCTTTTTACGGGAGTAAAAACAAATAGAGATTATTTAAAAAGATTATTAAAGCATGAGAAGTTTATCTCTGGAGATATTCATACTCACTTTATTGATAGTCATGGAGAGGAGTTAGCTCCAGCGAAAATGAGTAATGAAGACAAGGCCATTCTTATAGCTGCGACTTTATTTTCTCAGGACGAACATATAGGCCAAGCAGATAATTCTTCTTGGGGACGTTTAACTAATTTTAGGAATGCATAATGAATAAGAAAATTATTTTTAATCAAGAAGAATTAGAGATTCATATTACTCAAAAAGGTAATGGGTATATTGCATTTGAACTTGATGGTAAAGAATATAGTTTTAATCAGCTTAATGATGGAACTATTGAACTAAATGGAAAAAACCATAAGTATACAACGCAAAAGTTTAATAAAGATGGAACGATACAAGTTTTTGTTGATGATATGGAGTCTTATATTGCTCTTCCAGGAAAAGTTAAAGGGAAAAAGCAAGGAGCGGTTTCAGAAGGATCTCTTCAGAGCCCTATGCCTGGTAAGATCTTTAAAGTCTTAAAAACTGTTGGTGACAATGTGACTAAGAATGAACCAATCTTAATCCTTGAAGCGATGAAAATGGAGCATACAATTAAGGCACAAAAAGACGGTGTTTTAAAGAATATATTTTTTAATGAAGGGGAGCAGGTTACCGGTGGTGCCGAGCTCTGTGAGATAGAATAATGGATTTTTCAAGCTTTCCAAAAGAGATCAAAATCGTTGAGGTAGGGCCAAGAGATGGACTGCAAAACGAAAAGATTAATATTCCTACAGAGGTAAAGCTTGATTATATTTTAAAACTTCTTGAGTCTGGAATAACTTCCTTAGAAGTAACTAGCTTTGTTAGTCCTAAAGCAATACCACAAATGAGTGATGCCAAAGAGCTTTTTACAGAACTTGACGCAAGAATAGACATGAAAAACTATGAACTTCCATGTCTTGTTCCAAATATGAGAGGATATGAGACAGCTCGTGAACTGGGAGTTCGTGAGATTGCTTTATTTTCAGCAACTAGTGATGATTTTACTCAAAAAAATATAAATGCCACAGTCGATGAAAGCTTTAAGCGTATGGAAGAGGTTGCACTTGCTGCGAAGGCCGATGGAGTTAAAATCCGCGGTTATATCTCAACAGCTTTTGGTTGCCCTTATGCGGGGACAATCAGTGCTGAGAAGTTGGTTGAGG
>CAXGOD010000534.1:0-1578 GCA_964011245.1 uncultured Bacteriovoracaceae bacterium
GCTTATGTTGGCTTCGGAATTGATGCTGGTCACTTACTTGCCGCTTCAGTTATGGCCGCTCCAGCAGCCCTTGTTCTTGCAAAACTTTTCATTCCAGAAACTGAAGAGTCTCAAACAGTTGGTGTTGTAAAACTTAAAGTAGAAAAAACTCATTCAAATATTATTGAAGCTGCTGCCGCAGGAGCAGGAGAAGGTCTACAATTAGCACTTAACGTAGGGGCGATGCTTTTAGCTTTCATCGCTCTAATCGCTTTAGTTAACGGTATGCTTGGTTGGGGAACTGGACTTGTTGGAATCGAAGGTATCACTCTTGAAAAACTTTCTGGATGGTTCTTTGCTCCTGTAGCATTTTTAATCGGTATTCCTTGGGAGGATTGTGTAAACTTCGGAACTCTTCTTGGTAAGAAAATTATCATTAACGAATTTGTAGCTTACCTTGATCTTAAAAATATGATCGAAGCAAAAGCGATGAGCCCAAGAGCAATTACTATGGCAACATATGCTCTTTGTGGATTTGCTAACTTCTCATCAATTGCAATTCAAGTTGGTGGTATCGGGACAATCGCTCCAAAAAGACGTGGAGATCTAGCTAAGCTTGGTATGAAATGTCTTGCTGGTGGTATGATGGCCGGACTAATGACAGCTTCAATTGCTGGTATCTTTATTTAATTATTAAAACATAAACTGCAAAATAAGAAGCCCTCAAATGAGGGCTTCTTTTATACCTAAAATTTTAACGAATAATTTATTTGATTTGGACTCATAATCATATTTGATCGATCAGCGACTTCTTTATAATGCCATCCACTTCGGGCATATGTATTAAATGATTTAGGATCAAACCTTGCAGCCTCATCTCCAGGCCCATACATCATTTCTTGACTCTTAGCTGCCTGACTATATGCAACGTAGCCAACACCAGCAATAATCCCTATTGACGCACCTACGATAATATTTCTTGTATGCTCTTTTGGTTCATCGACGAATGATAATGTCGATAATCCTAGGATCGCACCGGCCAATCCCCCTGAAATTACGACTAAAAGGTCACTTTTAGTTCCTGCTACTAGCTCTTCCATATCCTTAGCATTGTCCTGAGCAAATGAATTACTGCTGGTAACTACCAAGAACATCATTATCACTAGAATATTAAATAGTTTCATTCTCTAACCTTTGCTTCGCGTTATCTTAAATGCTATTTGCAACACTTTATAATTATTAATATGATAAGTTTTACTTTTGGATATTGCAACTCAACAATTGGACGTAAGATGGCAAAGCACTCCATGTATGAAATTATTGATAAGAAAAAAAGAGGTAAAGAGTTTACTTCTGAGGAAATCAAATGGGTAATCACGGGCCTTATGAAAAAGGAAGTACCTGATTATCAAATGTCTGCTCTTTTAATGGCAATAAGATTAAATGGCATGACTACAAAAGAAACAGCAGCACTTACAGATGCCATGTTGTACTCAGGAAAAGTTCTAAGCTTTGATGACCCAACTGTTATCGACAAACACTCTACTGGTGGTGTTGGTGACAAGACTTCTTTTATCTTGGCCCCTATTGCAGCGGCTT
>CAXGOD010000535.1:0-1562 GCA_964011245.1 uncultured Bacteriovoracaceae bacterium
TTATACAACTGGACCACTTGTTTTAGAAGAGATGAGTCCATATTGCTTTGACTGTAGGGTCACAATAAACAAACTTAGCCAAGCTCCAAAAGACGTTGAAGATAGTACATTTAAAAAAGAAGTTAGATGGCTTCAAGCTTGGCTCTTAGTAGATGATATTACCTCACATTCCGCATTAATAAGTTGGTTTGCTCCAGAGTTTATTAATGATGAAAGTATGCAAGTTGATAAATACTATTTATACACTATTGATGGAAGCATAAAAGAGTTTGTAGATGGAGACACTAGGCAGATAATTTTAACTTCACTTGAGTCTGGTAAAGATTATGAATTGATTTTAGCTGCTTTAATTGATGAAAAATTAATAAAGAAAAGTTTAAAAAAGAAATTTAAAACTATGAGTATTTAGCTGGTTAAACTCTCTGAAAGCATCTTTCTTGATTTTATATCCTTCCTGAGTTCTTCTAACCCAGCATGAGCTAACCTTTCAATGTACCCCCATGTTTCAGTTTTAGCACTCTCATGATCACATAATGTTGAGACCATTTCTTCAAGACTTAAAGGCATGTCAGAGTTTATTCTTTTTTTTGAAGGTTTGTCTAATGTCCCTTGTGTCCACGATCTTCCATTAGGTCTTTCAGCACTACTCCCAATAGGCCTGACTGAATCAGGAATTTTTAGATCCCTCCCAACAGCTACCGCAACTGCAAGCCTAAAAATATCAGCTAGATCTAGAGTGCCTAAGTCAGTTTTTGTTTTTAAAAATTCAGAATTTTCCACTATATAATTTAAATTTTGGCCACCTTTTTCGTTTAAGCCAGGGTTTGCATATTCTGGAGTATTTTTAGCCATTTTTTTTACCTTCCTGTTAGATAACTCTTTTTGTATCCCTCATGAACTTTTAACTTAGTTTCTTCTACTTTCTCTAGAGTAACTTCACCTGAAATTGACTTCTTTACATGCTTTCTATGCATCTCTTCATTCCACTCTCCAGGAGGAACCAGCAGCACAATCTGATCAGATAATTTTGGAAAAAAAGAGTACAAATTTTTCTGATGAATTTCATCAAGGCCAACCATCGGTGAGTCAATTAATATAGGTGCTTTTGTAACACTTCCAGCATTAAGTCCTGCAATTAAAGCCACTGCAGCAACTCTGGATTGACCCATTGAAGCAACTCCAATACTTTCTTTATCTTTATCTAGAAGCTGAAAAACATAGTCTTCATCAATACCAATTTTTATATCCTTATAGTTTGATAATTGATCAAAAGCTTCAGATGCGTAAAGAGCTACACCTTTACGAGCACTATCGCTGAAGTCTTCATGCGACTTTTCTAAAAGTCCTTGTAGATTATCAGTGATATCAACTATTTGAGATAAAATTGAGTCGCCCGTTGAGTTTTTGTTCATTTTTCTAGTAGCCTCATCAAGTAATTTTTTATTAGTTTTAACAACATCTTCCTGTGTTTTTACTTTTGTTATTAAAAGCATCCTCCCAAACAGTATTGGAAACATCTTCTGAGTTATTTTTTAAATACGAATTTTTGAAATATTTTTTAG
>CAXGOD010000536.1:0-1533 GCA_964011245.1 uncultured Bacteriovoracaceae bacterium
CGTCATATTTATACTCTTTACATATAGGATTCGTAAAATAAACTTCATAGTTGTATGGAGTGTAATCTTTTATACTTGCAGCCAAACTAGCCTGTGACGCTAATAATATCCCGGCAATTAAAAACCTTATCATGTATTTCCCCTGTGTGTAATATCCCCAATCATATATGGCATATAGCATCAACCGTTGGAAGTATAAAGAATAGATGACAGGTGCATAATTTTTATATAGTTTTTGGTTATGGTTCAACAGTATGAAATTACACTAAAAGCATATCCTAGAGGCTTTCATTTGATTACAAATGAAGTACTTTCTCATATCAAAGATTTACCAGAATCTGGGATAATGAATATCTTTATTAAGCATACTTCTGCTGGCCTTACCTTAAATGAGAATGCCGATCCCTCAGTAAGGGTAGACCTAGAATCAAGCTTTAACCACTTAGTCCCAGAGAATGAGCCTTACTATACTCACACCTATGAAGGAAGTGATGACATGCCAGCACATATTAAAACCTCCCTTGTAGGAAGCTCAGTAACTATTCCAATTTCAAATTATAAGTTGAGTTTAGGAGTTTGGCAGGGACTCACCTTGTGCGAATTCCGAGGCCATCTTTCCCCAAGGAGTATCCACGTGAGTATTCTCAGTTAGGTTCGTTTTTTTAAATTTATTCCACCATTTTTGAATTTTTTTACTATTTACTTTATCTTTACACCCAGACTTCGGACAAGCTTGTACAAGTCCATACCTTCTTGTGTTTCCTTTAGCTGAATCCATTACTTTAAACTGAATATTTCGCGCTAAAACGATCTCTTTATCTGAGTTATTTAAAACAAGGCCTCTACCTTCTTCATCTTCAAAATAAATGGCCATAACAAATGATAAAGATGAATAACCTGAGTAGAATCTAGCAATTGCCTGCTTTGAAGTTGTTGAAAAAAATGCTCCATCAGTAAATTGTTCACCAATGCTGTAGTGCCTTCCCATGAAAGTCATGTTCTGACCTCTAAACAAAATGACATCCTTAGGTAATGGTGGAGTTTCTTCTAGTAAATCTTCCACAGCATTAATAGAAGTATCCAGTTGAGCTGGAACCCATCCATGCCAGTATCCAGTTCTTAGATAGTCGTTAACCTCATGGTGCCATGGACCAGTCTTATCTACATAATACTGCAAAAAATCCAATTGAATTCTATTGATACTTGGGTGCTCATAAAGCGAATAATACCCAACATGTTTTTGCAGTTTACTGTGTTCGTAAACTTGCCCAAAAGCTTGGGTTGCAAAAAATAAAGTCAGGATCATAAATAATTTCACATAGTATTTATAACATTGAACTTAAGTTTACGCAGTGCCGTTGTACATTTTACACACTCTTAACTAGCTAATATCAAGAGCTCATATTGCTAAATTCAAATATTTAAAATATAAGGGCCCATGGGCATAAATCTTAAGAAAGAATCATTATTTTTCGCACCGATGGAAGGGGTTACTGATCAGTATTACCGAAATATGATCTTTAAAAACTATCC
>CAXGOD010000537.1:0-1526 GCA_964011245.1 uncultured Bacteriovoracaceae bacterium
CAAGTGATGCAGGTGTCATATGGCTTGCTCCACATGGTGGGGAAAAGAATAATGCCATTGCCATAAGTAATGGTATGCAACCTCTTTATTCTCACCAAGACGGTTATACCATGGCACTAGCTTCAGTTGATGAAGCAGTTAGAAATGCAATCAGCACAGGGGCGAATCCAGAAAAAGTAGTTCTTCTAGATAATTTTTGTTGGCCAGATCCACTTGATGGCGCAAGTAATCCAGACTTTGCTCATAAAATGGCCCAACTTGTACGAGCATGCGAAGGTCTATACGATATTGCCACTCACTACGGAATGCCATTTGTCAGTGGAAAAGACAGTATGAAAAATGACTACTCTGGGATTGATGCAGATGGAAAAAAGGTTAAGATCTCTGTTCCTCCTACTCTTTTAGTAACGGCAATGGGTCAAGTCGATAATGTTGAAAAAGTTATCACCACAAACTTTAAATCCAGTGATGATCTAATCTATCTTGTTGGAAAAACAACAGATCAAAGTTTTACTTTCTCTGAGTACACAAGAACTTATAAAACTGAAAACGTAGAAAATCTTGAAATCGATTATAAAGAGAACTATGAAATTTATAAGGCAATCTATAAAGCAAATAACTCTAATCTTATTCAATCAAGCCACGATATCTCTGAAGGAGGTGCAATAACTGCAGTTATTGAATCTTCCATTGGGGGGAAGCTTGGAGTTGCACTTAATATTGATACTAAAAACACAAATGCCTATCTCTTTAATGAAGGATGTGGCCAATTTATCATCTCGGTAAAAAAAGAAAATCAATCAGAGTTTGAAAAAATGTTTAATAAACTTCCACATGCACTTATTGGATCTACAACAGAGAATTATGAGCTACATATTAAATCACCTGACACAGATACCAGCATGAACTTAAATAAACTTGAAGCTGCTTGGAAAAATACACTGGAGCAAAAATATGAATAAGGCAAAAGTACTCGTTATAACTGGAGATGGTCTTAACTGTGAAGTTGAAACTCTAAAGGCATTCAAAGTTGCAGGAGCCGAAGGATCTATCATGCATATTAATGAGCTGCTAAAAATGCCAACGGCACTTTCAAAGTATAATATTCTAGCAATCCCAGGAGGGTTTTCTTTTGGTGATGAAATCAACTCTGGCCAAGTTTTAGCTCTTAAAATTAAACACGGACTTGATCAAGAGTTTAAAGACTTTATCAAAAAAGATAATTTAGTTATTGGAATCTGTAATGGTTTTCAAACCCTCATAAAACTTGGAGCTTTTACAGGTAATAAAGAAAAGACAGTAACTTTAGGTCATAACCGCCAAGAACACTTTATTGATAAGTGGACTACATTACAAACTCAATCTAGTAATTGTGTTTGGACCCGTGATCTTAATGCTGAGTTTAATCTTCCTATTCGCCATGGTGAAGGAAAGATCTTCTTTAAAGGAGATGTTGATTCACAAAAGAAACATTATGAAGCTATGCTTGGTTTAGGACAAATCGCTCTCACTTATAAACAAGATGA
>CAXGOD010000538.1:0-1511 GCA_964011245.1 uncultured Bacteriovoracaceae bacterium
TGGAATTCAAGCACCTGTTGGTCGTGAAGTTTTAGGTAGAATTATGAACGTTACTGGTGACCCAGTTGATGAAGCAGGCCCAATTGGTAACAAAAAATCATATCCAATTCATAAAGAAGCGCCAGCGTTTGCTGACCTTTCTACAAAACTTGAGCCATTCTACACTGGTATTAAAGTTATCGATCTTCTAGCTCCTTATGTTAAGGGTGGTAAGATTGGTCTTTTCGGTGGTGCCGGAGTTGGTAAGACAGTTTTAATTATGGAACTAATTAACAATATTGCTCAACAACATGGTGGACTTTCAGTTTTCGCTGGAGTTGGAGAGAGAACAAGAGAAGGACGTGACCTTTTTGACGAAATGACTGAATCAGGAGTTATCTCAAAAACAGCTCTTGTTTATGGTCAGATGAATGAACCTCCAGGTGCCAGAGCAAGAGTTGCATTAACAGGTCTTTCAGTAGCTGAGTACTTTAGAGATGAAGAAAAACAAGATGTACTTTTCTTCGTAGATAATATCTTCCGTTTTACACAAGCTGGTTCAGAGGTTTCTGCACTACTTGGTCGTATTCCTTCTGCCGTTGGTTACCAACCAACTTTAGGTACGGAAATGGGTAAACTTCAAGAACGTATTACATCAACGAAAGATGGATCAATTACTTCTATCCAAGCTGTTTACGTACCTGCGGATGATTATACCGATCCAGCACCAGCTGCAACGTTTGCTCACTTAGATGCAACTACTGAACTTTCAAGAGAGATTGCTTCTTTAGGTATTTATCCAGCGGTTGATCCTCTAACTTCAAGTTCTACAATTTTATCTCCAGCTATTGTTGGTGATGATCATTATGATACTGCAAGGGGTGTTCAGCAAATTCTTCAAAAATATAAAGAGCTTCAAGATATCATCGCCATTTTAGGTATGGATGAGTTATCTGAAGAAGATAAGTTAGTTGTTGAGAGAGCAAGAAAGATTCAAAAATTCTTATCTCAACCATTCTTCGTAGCTCAACAGTTTACAGGTATGGACGGTCAATTTGTTAAGATCGAAGATACTATTGAAGGGTTTAAAGCAATCATGAATGGTGAAGTTGATGATCTTCCAGAGCAAGCTTTCTACCTAGTTGGAAGTTTAGAAATGGTTAAAGAAAAAGCGGCAAAATTACAAGGTAACTAAAAATGAGTAACTTTCATTTAAATATTTTTACTCCTAACGGAGTTATTATTGAAGGCCTTCACTGTGAAGAATTAATTGTACCAACTATTACTGGTGAAATTAATATTCTTCCAGGACATACACATGTTGTATCAGAAGTGGATCATGGAATATTAACTGCTAAGAGCACAGGTTCTGGTGGTGATAGACATTTCACAATGACTGCTGGTCTTTGTAAGGTTCTAGGGAGTGAAATTACTATCCTTTCTACTACATCAGAGCATACTGAAGACATCGATATTGAAAGAGCTCATGCTGCTAAAGCAAAAGCTGAGTCTAGGCTTCAAAATGCTGATGC